>JBBIQF010000179.1:2289-4103 GCA_037442445.1 Planctomycetaceae bacterium | reverse complement strand
AAGAGCACGCTCTTGAATCGCCTGACCGGCGCCGATGTGTTTACCGAAAACGCCCTGTTCTCCACGCTCGATACCCGCACCCGGCGGTGGCAACTGCCCAACTGGGGCCCGGTGCTGCTGAGCGACACGGTGGGCTTCATCCGCGGCCTGCCGCACCATCTGATCGCCAGCTTCAAGGCCACGCTGGAGGAAGCCCGGCAGGCGCACCTCTTGTTGCATGTGTGCGATGCCAGCAGCCCGGCGGTGTTCGAGCAGATCTCGGCCGCCTATCGCGTGCTGGAGGAGATCCGCATCCAGAGCAAAGACACCCTGCTGGTGGTCAACAAGATCGACGCGGTCAGCGAGCCCGGCAAACTTGAAGCCATCCGCAACCGGTATCCGGCCTGCATCCCCATAAGCGCTCGCACCGGGGCCGGCATCCCACAGTTGACCGCCGCCGTGGCCGAGGCCCTCGGCCGCTCGTTCCTCGACCTGGATATCGAGATGAGCGTCGATAACGGGCGGCTTTTGGCCTTTTTGGCCTCCCATGCCGAGGTGCTCTCTAAGCAGTATCACGATGGCCGGGTCACGGTGCATTGCCGCGTGGCGCGGAAGTACCTGGGCCGCATCTTCCACGATCGGGGCATCGTGCGCCGGCACGGCGATGGCCGGCAAGAGCCTGTCGAGGACGCGCCCGCCGGGGATGCGGTGCCCAGCCTCGGCCACGAGGTGTGGTAGTTCGGGCTTTACCTCGGGCGCGGGGCCGGCTATGTTCTCTTCCCGCGGCGTGTGGGTTTTGCGCCGCCGGGGCGGTCGCTTGGCCCAAGGGAGGGATCGCACTGTTGCTATGCCTTCGCGCGAAATCCGCGGCAGTCGGGCGATTGTTACGGGCGCTTCCAGCGGCATCGGCCGAGCCGTGGCCCTGGAATTGGCCCGGCAAGGGGCCGACCTGGTCATTACCGCACGCCGCGCCGATCGGCTGGGGGAACTGGCTCAGGCCATCCAGGCCCTGGGCCAGCGGGCCGAGATGGTACCGGGCGATATCACCGACCCTTCGGTCCGACAGGCCGTCGTCGACGCGGCACGCACCCGGCTGGGCGGCCTCGATATCCTGTTCAACAACGCCGGCGTGGGGGCCATGGGCCGGTTCGAGCAAGCCAGCCCCGACCGCCTGCGGCGCATCATGGAGGTGAACTTCTTCGCCCTGGCGGAAATCACCCGCCTGGCGTTGCCCCTGTTGCGCCAAGGCCGCCGGCCGATCATCGTCAACGTCAGCTCCATCCTGGGCCACCGGGGCGTGCCCCACAGCAGCGAATACTGTGCCAGCAAGTTCGCGGTGCAGGGATTCAGCGAAGCGCTCAGGGCAGAACTGGCCGCGATCCCGATCGATGTCCTGGTGGTCAGCCCCGGAACGACCGAGACCGAGTTCTTCGACCGCGTGCTGGAGAACACCAGCCAGCCCCGCTGGCCCCGGCACGGCGCGGTCTCGGCAGACTACGTGGCCCGGGCGGTGGTCCGCGCCATGCGCCGCGGCCAGCGCGAAGTCATCCCGTTCTTTTGGGGGCGGGTGCTGTGCCTGCTCAACCGGCTGGCGCCGGGCTGGATGGACCGCGTAATGGCCCGCTACGCATAGCTTGCGCGAACCCGACCGGGGACTTGCCCGGCCGTGGTAGGGTGGCGATATGGCCGGGCTCAAGCGACCCAACGGCCGCCCCCCTGCTCCCTGCTCCATACTCCCCGCTTTCTGCTACCCGCTTTCTGCTCCCCGCTCCCTGCTCCGTGCTCCCGCCCCCTGTTTTTCTAACGCGGCTGCGTCGAAACTCCAAAGGGGGTGC
>JBBIQF010000179.1:0-2279 GCA_037442445.1 Planctomycetaceae bacterium | reverse complement strand
AATGGCCCGCTACGCATAGCATGTGTGGGCAAGCACACGCTTTTGCCCGGCCGGGGTAGTGCCGCGATATGGCGGGGTCAAGCGACCCAACGCTTGCTCCCTGCTCCGTGCTCCCCGCTCCCGCCCCCTTTTCCTCTAACGCGGCTGCGTCTAAACTCCAAGGGTGGTGCTTGTTTGCAGGATTTCGAGGGGGCCTCATGCACGGCTGGTCGCCATCGCGCGGGCATAGCAGGGGCTGCGGCAGGCGGTTTTCGGCGGCTGTGGGCTGGCTGGCGCTGTGCGTACTGCTGGCCAGCCTGGGGGGATGCGGTGCCTGGTCCGGCAGCGGTTCCGACCCCCAGACGCCCGAGGAGCTGGAAGCCGAACTGGCCAAGCGACAGGAGAAGTTCAAAAAGGAAGAGAAGAAGCCCGACTACGAGGTGTATCCCCCGCTGGCGGTGCCCTACCCACCGCCGGCCGAAAAGCCCGAAAAGCCCGACGAGCGCCGCGATCGCCGCCTGCCGGTCAAGCCCGGGCATTGGACCACCGTAGGGGTTCCGGTCCAGGCCAACGCGGCCGACTTGCTGGCGGATATCCAGTTGTCGTTGATGGCCAACACGCGCGGGTCGCCCAGCCTATTGGGCCCCATGGCCTACTGGCTGCGGTCGCAGGGGACCGGCGCGGTGCCGAAAGGCCAGACACGCATCCTGGAGTCGCCGTTGTACGTGCCGGCCAGTGGCACCGCAGCATGGCTATGGCTGGAGCTTCGCCTAGTGGATCGGTCGCGGCGCCGCGAGCTGCTCGCCGACGTCCTGGCCGCCGAACGCATGCCGCCCTATCAATACCTTTTCGTGGTCGTGGCGCGCAACCCGGACCAGTATGGCTTTCTGGCGCAGTTGGACTGTTTCCGCTACCCGCTGGACCTCTCGCACGAGGCAGACGACCGGCGCGTGCTGCGGACCGTTCTCTTGCCGGGCGATCGCCCCAACAGCCTGCCGGCCAGCGCCCTGTGTTGGACCACGATTGCCGGGGTGCTTTGGGACGAGGCCGACCCCGGAGCGCTGACGCCGGCCCAGCAGCAGGCCCTGGTGGATTGGCTGCACTGGGGCGGCCAACTGGTGGTCAGCGGCCCGGGCAGCCTCGATCTGTTGAAAGGCAGTTTTCTGGAGCCGTACCTGCCCGCCACGTCGAGCGGCAGCCGCCCCCTGGGCACGGAGGAACTGCGGACGCTGGACGCGGTCTGGTCGCCGCGGGGCCGGGATAAGGTGGTGCGGGTGCTCCGGCCGGTACGCCCCTGGCCGGGGGTCCGCCTCGAAAAACATCCCGAAGCCCGATTCCTGCCGCAGACGGGGGAGCTCCTGGCCGAGCGGCGCATCGGCCGCGGCCGGGCCGTGGTCTCGGCCTTCGCCCTGAGCACGCGGGACCTCCGCGATTGGCCCGGCTTCGATGGCCTGGTGAATGCCTGCCTGTTGGGCCGGCCACCACGCCGCTTTCGCCAAAACTCGTTCGTTTCGCTGGGCGGCAACACCGTGCAGGCCGAGTGGCACGATCGGCCGCTGCCGGCCCTGGTGCGGAACGAGCCGCGGCCGGCCATTCCCGGCCAGCCTTGGCAGTTTAGCCTCGATGACGTCTCGCTGAGTCTCGCCCGCGAAGACGCCGAGCAGCTCGACCCCTTACGGTTTTGCCGGCTATGGTATCTTGCGCGCGATGCGGGCCGGGTGGGCGTGGGGATAGCGGCCGAGCTGCCGCCGGTCGCGCCGCCCGCCCCGGCGCCCGCCAGCCTCCCGCTCGAGCCCGAGCCCAAACCGCTCCCCCCACCCGACCCGTGGTGCTGGTTCGATGCTTCGCAGGACCGCCTGCGGGGATGCGGGGTGGCAGGCTGGAGCGACTTCAATCCCCTGGCCGACGCCGCACGCCGCGCTCTGCAAAATGCGGCCCGCATCGAAATCCCCGACGCCCGCTTCGTGCTCTGGGTGGTCGGCGTCTATCTGGTCGTGCTGGTCCCGGTCAATTATGCGGTGTTCCGCCTCCTGGGCCGGCTCGAATGGGCCTGGTTCGCCGTGCCCGTGCTGGCCCTGGCCGGGTCGGTAGTCATCATCCGGCTGGCCCGGCTGGATATCGGGTTCGAGCGCTCGGTGACAGAGGTCGCGGTGGTGGAGGTCCAGCCCAATTACCGCCGGGGGCATGTGACGCGCTACACGGCGCTGTACACGGGCCTGTACACCGAATACACCATCCGCTTCGAAGACCCCGGCGCCCAGGCCCTCCCCTTCCCCACAGTGTCGCACCCGGCAAAGTTC
>JBBIQF010000178.1:9151-12256 GCA_037442445.1 Planctomycetaceae bacterium | reverse complement strand
CGCCCCGCGGCCGCCGGGTGGGCGGGCTCACAGCGCCTGCGCAAGCGGAGGACAGGTCATGAAACGGCGCCAATTCTTGCAGGCGGCGGGCACTGCAGGGCTCGCCTTGGCCCGCCAACCGCGCGAGGCCCCGGCAGCGGAAACCGGCCAAACCGGCCAGGCGGCCCAAGGGCATCGCGCGAAGGCCGTGCTCATCACCTCGGCCGAAACGCCCCTGGCGCTGGCTCTGGCCGAGGGACTTGCCACGCAGTATCGGGTGCGGTGGACGAGCCGATCGGCGGCGCGGGCGCCCAGCCGGTTCGAGTACGTTCCCAGCCCGCTGGAGCACGACGCCTCGACCCGGTCGGTGGTCCGCGGCATGGATGCGGTGGTGCTGGCGCCGGAGGCCCCGGCGCAAACGGGCGCAGCGCCCACCGTCGATGAGCGTGCCCGATGGACCTACAACCTCCTTCAGGCCGCCGCGCTCGAGGGGGTGCGCGCGGCGGTGTTCCTCAGCTCGATGGAGATGATGGCCGGCTACGATCCCCGGTTTGCGGTGGACGAACAGTGGCGGCCTTTGCCCACCCTGCGCTCGGGCGCTTTGCCCGACTATCTGGGCGAGTTCACCTGCCGCGAGTTTGCACGCGAAGGTAAGCTGGCCGTGGCGGTGCTGCGATTGGGGAGGGTGCGGCAGACCCAAGAGAAGGCGGGCCAGCCCGGCGACGGCCTGGCGCTGGACGGGCGCGACGCGGTCCAGGCGGTCGACTTGGCCCTGCGCGCCCTGCTGGCCGAGCCGGCACGCCTCGGCCCCTGGTCGGTGTTCCACATCGTCTCCGCCGCAGCGGAATCGCGTTTCCCCTCGGCCAAGGCCCAGCGCGTCCTGGGTTACCGGCCCCATTGCAACAGGTGAAACGATGAACGTGCTGATCCTCGGCGCGCACGGCTATCTCGGCCCCCATGTGGTCGCTGCGCTGGCTGCGGAGCACCATCTGCGCATCACCGATATCAAGCCAGCGCCGGAGACAGCCCGGCAGAAATATCCCGGCCACGAATTCTTGAACGTGGACATCACCTCGGCCGAGCAAGTGCTCCGCGCTGCCCGGGGCATGGAGGCCATCATCAACCTGGCCGTGGTGCGCACGCATCCCGTGCAGGCGTTTCGGGTCAACGCCCTGGGGTGCCTGCATGTGATGCAGGCGGCCATCGCGTGCGGCATCCGCCGCGTGATCAACACCGGGCCTCACTTCACGGTCGCCGGCCCCACCTACGAAGGATTCGACCACCAGATCAGCCCCGATGTCCCGCCCCATCCCGGCACGAACCTCTACGCCCTGACCAAGTCGCTGGGCCACCAGATTTGCCTGGCGCTGGCGGAAGAGCATGGCGTGTACGTCCAGAACTATCTGTTTTACACCTTCCGCGACGCGGCCGAGTTGAAACCCGGCGCCGGCGGCGTCCCCTTCGTGGTGTCTTGGAGCGACGCCGCCGAGGCGTTCCGCCTGGGGCTTCGGATCGAACTGGCCAAGCTCCCTTCGCATTGCGAGGTGTTCTTCATCTGCGGCGATACGCCCCAGGGCAAGTTCCGCAACGACAAGGCCAAGCGCATCCTGGGCTTCGCGCCCAAGGACGACGTATCGGTCCTGTGGCGAAACCTGTAGGCCGGCCGGCAAGGCAACGGCAAGAAAGACCGCCCAACCCCAAGCACCGCGACGAGACTCTTCTTGTGGGGGGGGGGGCAAATGCCCCGAAATTTATTTCGACCGGCGGCTTCCGGCCAATTGCATCCGAGCGGTCTCGGCATATAATGGACTTATGCCGCGGCCTTCCGAATAGTGCGGGCGGCGCGCCGAGAAACGGAAGAGCTATCCGTATTTGGGCCGTGGTTCTTAACAAGAGGTGGCAGATGGGCGCCGGAGTTGGTTGGCCCAAGTGGGCTCAAGGCTGGCCCCGATCGGGTGGGCCAACGGCCAGGCTCTTGCGGCTGCGTCGGATCGCGGCCCAAAGGGGCAATACTTTCGTCCGCATCCTGGCGGGGTTGCTCTTATTGATCGCGGCCGGCCTGAAGGCCTACCAGGCTACCACCGAGCCGGCATCCGGCTTTGGGTTTCTGGAAACGGGCGGGTTGGCGGCCCTCTTGCCAGCATTCGAGGCTGCTCTGGGAACCTGGCTCTTGACCGGTGTGGCTGCCTGGGCAAGTTCATGGGCTGCGACGGCCTGCTTCGCAGCGTTCACATGGGTATCCGTGTATAAGGCGGTGTTGCGCGACGCGTCGTGTGGCTGTTTTGGCCCCGTGCCTGTCAACCCCTGGGTGACCGCTGCTGTCGATCTGACCGTGGTTGCAGCCTTGTGGACGTGCCGGCCGCGAGGGTGGGGAAAACGCTGGCGCCGCTGGCGCCTGGTCCGGCGTGCGGTCCGGAGCGCGAACGTGCCCCTTGGGCTGTTGTGCTTGCTCTTGCTGGGCATGCACGTTGCGGTACTGGCTGGATCCTGGCGCGGGCCGGCGGCAGGGCTGGCGCTGGTGGGACCGCCCGGCCTGCACGCGACACGCGTATTTGACGTCCGCATCGCACCGGTGTTCGGGCATGGCGACCAGGTCGTGCGGGCAACCATTCCCGTTCGCAACGAGAGCAGCCAGCCCGTCCGATTTGCAAGTCTTCAATGTTCGTGCGCCTGTTCGCTAGCGCGATTCACCAAAGAGCAACTGGGCGTGGGCGAAGAAGGGGCACTGGAGGTCGAGGTGCAGATGCCACGAGGGGTAAGCCGGCGGCAGGTCGATTGTTTCGCCCAGACCCCAGGGGGCGATGTCTGGAGGTGGCGGCTGTGGGCGTCCGCCTACGCTCCCCTGGAGTTTGAGGACCATGGTCTCGGCCACGTTTCCTTCGGCGAGGTGGAACTTGGACGCCGCGCGGAGGGATCGCTGAATATACAACTTCATTCCCAACATGCCGACGCTGCGCCACCGCAAGTGACCCGCGTCGAGTGCGACAGTCCCGCCATCCAGACATCGTTCCAGAACCAGCCGACCTGGGAATGGGTCGGCAACGACCGCGTTGCGCGGCGGCGGGCAAAGCTCCGCTTCGAATTGCTGCCGCAGCGGGTGCCCGGCCCGGGCTTCTGCACCTGTAC
>JBBIQF010000178.1:0-9078 GCA_037442445.1 Planctomycetaceae bacterium | reverse complement strand
GCGGCCGGCCTTCGAACTCCAGCCCCCGAGGGTGCACCTCGGCGGCGCCGACCGCTTTGCCGCCCCGGAACACGCCATCGTCGTTCGCCGCCTTGACGGCGCGCGCCTGGAAATCCTTGCCGCCGCGACCAGCCACCCGGCAATCGCGGTTACCGCGGTCGAGCGAGTTGCTCAAGACGCGTACCGCCTCCTCGTCCGCATCGACAGGCAGAGGCTGCCCGCGGTGTTTTACGCCGAGTTGGTTGTCCGAACAAATCATCCCGTACAACAGGAGTTACGGGTTCCTATTTCCGGAAGGATTTCAACCGCGCCCTAAATCCGCGGGATGCCCCGCGTGTAGGGTAGTTTTCCAAGCAAAACGGTACGGCATTACCATCCCGGGTCGTTCTCGCGCTATAGGAGGTACCAAAATGCGCTACTGCAAGTACCTGCTTGTGTTGGTCCCAATCGCCTCGGGCGTCCTGTGGTACGCCATCGTGCGGGGGGACGAACCGATGCTTGGCAAATGCTACCAGTTCTCCGATCCCTGGCACTGGCAAACGAAGAACAAAATCACCGTGTCCAACCAGGAGTGCGACCATAAAACGCTCTGCGGCATGACGAGGATCTGCGACGCGTTCCAGACGCCCTGTCCTGACCAACAGAACCCTTATCCTTATACGCATGTGGGCGAGGAGGACGTTATTGCGGCAGGGACCTGGAGTTACGTGCTGTATCACCAATGCAGCATCTGCACCTACACGCTGGTCTGCCTTCGCAGCAGGGCGTACAAAGGTGTAGAAGGAGGCATCTGCTGGGGGCCGTGTGGCGTGGCATACTATCAGGGCCGAACGGGGGCCTGCATCGATTGATACCTGGCCCCGAGGCGCCGCAGGCCCGAGCGGCGGGTCCGGCGTTTAACCGTCATCGGCAACTCGATGGAGGGGATATGGGATCGCTTGCGATTCGCAGGTGCGCTATTGGCTGCGTGCTGGCCATGGCGCTTGCAAACCATGCCGCAGCGGCTGCGGAGCCGCCACGGATCGACCCCGCGCAGCTTGTGGCCCTGAAGGAGATCGCCGAGGGGTATTTTCATAACCGCGAGTCGTTCCCCTTCTTTTCGTGCCGACTCGTGTTGCGGCAGGGAAACGCGAAGACGTGGGCGGAGGGCATCGAGCGGGGGCCGACGCAGGGCGACGAGGAGTTGGCGGGCGAGTGGGTGGTGGACGGCCAGCACGTCCTTTACCACCGACGGCCGTCGGGGGAATACCAGATCCGCGGATTCCAGGGCGGACTTATGGTGGGAATCCCGCCGCGCATTTTCGTTCGCGACGGCTCGCTGGTGCTGTCGATGGACGGGATCCTTGGGGGCGGCGCGATTTTGCCGGCCGGCGAGGGCTCCCCAGACATCGATATGACATCCTGGAACGCGCTGGGGATGATTACCGAAGACGAATCGTGGACGCTCGGGCCGCTCATCCGCCGCGCCCTGGACAAGTCTGCCCGGATCGTTTTAAAGGGCGAGGCGATGGTCCGGGGTGTGCGGACGCTGCGATTCGACGTGGAGTTCGAAGCGGCACCGCGCAACGTATGCGATGTGTTTTTCGTCGATCCCCAGCGGGGTTATCTTCCCATCGAGTCGTGGTGGGGGGAGGTAGCGAGCCGACCGGGGGAACCGTGTCGTGTGGAACGGAAGGTTTTTATTACCGACATTCGCCGCTGTTCTCAAGACCGGTGGTTTCCGGCGCGTTGCGTGGGGGCGTGGGTGGGCGCGCAAGGGGAACCGTACACCGTGCGCGAGTTCCGCGTGGTGGCTTTGGATGCGGATCGCCGGCCCGATGCCGAGGCCTTGACAGTGGTGCTGCCTGCGCGCATGCAGCTTCACGGGGGAGCGCGCCTGCCAGCGGATATCACGCTGGATGCGGGAACCCGCGTGAGCCCTGGGAACCTGCGAGAGCTTTATGCGGCGCTTCGGCGCCGGGCCGAAGGGGAGGGCCGCGAGGTGCCGCCTGGCGGGGCGGGCTGGGTACGCATCGTGCTGTTCGGCGCAACGCTGGCCGGAGGCGCGATCTTGTTGATCATAGCCGCCCGGCGCGTACGGCGAGCAAGGGCGGCGACTTCCCAGCCGGGCCATTCCGGCAGCGGCCACCAGCCGGAGGGCTAAAGCGTGTCCCTCGGGGAGCAGACGCGGATGACGGGAGTTGACCTTACGGATAACCGATCGGTGCTAGGCAGCGGTGGGCGCAAGCCGGCCAACGCATGGCTTGTGGCCCTGGCGGTGTACTTTGGCACGACGCTAGTCGTCTATGGGGCGATTCTCGCGCCGATCGCTGCGCCACCGGCCGGCGGTGTGATGTCTCCGCAGTATGTGCCCCCAAGCGGAAACCGCATTGTGGACGCATTGACGGCTTGGGACGCCCAGTGGTACCTGGACATCGCCGAGAACGGATACACGTACGAACCGGAACGGCAATCGGCGGTGGCATTTTTCCCGGCATACCCGCTTTTGGTCCGCGCGGTGCGCGCGGTGTTTCCCCTCTCCTTTCGCGGGGCAGGGCTCTTGGTGTCGCACGCCATGTTCGTCGGGGCGTTGGCCCTGCTGCGCATCTATAGTCAGAAACGGTTTCCTGCGGCTTCGCCTGGGCTCAGTGCCTACACGATGATCGCCTTGGCGCTTTTTCCGAGCAGCTTTTTCATGCGCATGGCGTATACGGAATCGCTGTTCCTTTTTTTGTGCCTGGCGGTATTTGTGGGAATGGAATGCCGCTGGCCGCTAGGGGTGCTCGCTTTGATGGTCGGCGCGACAACCGCGGCGCGCTCCGTTGGGGTCGCCATGCTTGCGCCGCTGGCCATGTACGTGTATGAGCAAAGCGGATGCTGGCGCCGGGCCGCGGGGCGGTTGGTATGGCTCGGCCCTTTGGCGGTCTGGGGGCTGGCGGCCTACATCCTTTTCCAGTGGTATGCGTTCGATGCGCCGTTGGCGTTTGCCAAGACGCAGCATTTCTGGCGGATGCGCCCGCCGCGGCCTGTGGGGGAAACGCTGCTGGCGCTGGGGTCGTGGGAACCGATCTGGTCCGTGTACTTGCGGGGCACATATTGCTATTGGCGCGAGATCGACCGCGGCCTTCCCCTGGCGCTGAGTTACCACTCGGCCAACTGCGTGGCGTTTGTGGGGGCGGCGGCGCTGCTACTGGTGGGGGGGCTAAAAGGGTGGCTTGCGCGCCGGGAACTGGTGCTCGGGGCCCTGCTTCTGGCCATTCCGTACGTCCTGGCGAGCTACCGGTTTTGTATGGGCAGCCAGGCGCGGTATGTCTCGGTGGTATTTCCCATCTATGTGGTGCTCGGGCAATTCCTGTGCCGCATCCCCCGAGCGGCGGCGCTGGCCGTCCTGGCGTGTTTCGGCGGCTACTTGGCATGGTTTTCCGCGATGTTATCGGCGGGGTACGTGACGGTGTGAAGCCCCTCATGCCGCACACATGAGGTCTCGGTGGGCGGCTGGCGGCTTGTGGCCGCACGGGTTGCGTGGGGACTTCCGGCCGGCTAATGTGGCGCCTGGGGCCGGATGGGTAACCGGCTCGAAAGCCAGGAAACCAGCATGCATCGAGCGATGGAGGGTTTGCCATGGCGCAACCAACGGCACGACGTATGTGGGTATGGGTGGCCCTGTGCGTGGCCACGGGGGCTTCGTTCGGCTTCGCGGAATCGCCGCGGGGCCTGGGGGTGGTGGTGGGGCTCGATACTGGCCAGTCGGCCGATGCTGTCCTGCGGCGGGCTGCGGAGAACGATTGGATCGTGTATTTCCAGTCGCCATCGGCCGAGGAGGTCCAGAAGGTGCGGCAGGCGGCCGAGGCCGCTGGCGTATTGGGCACCCGGGTGTTCGCGGATCGGGGTTCGGGCCCGCGGATCCATCTGGCCGACAACCTGGCCGATGCCGTGTGGGTGGCGGCCTCGGCGGCTGGCACGGTGACCGAAGCCGAGGTGCTCCGCGTCCTGCGGCCGGAAGGCACCGGGCACCTGGCCCAGCGGCGGATCGTCAAACCCATGCCGGCCGGCGTGGACGACTGGAGCCACCCGTTCCACGGGCCGGATAACAACCCCCAGTCGCGCGACCAGTTGGCCCGGGCGCCGTACCACACCCAGTTCCTGGCCGAGCCGCTGTTTTGCCCCATGCCCGAAGTGACCGTGGCGGCCGGCGGGCGGGTGTTCAAGGCCTTCGGCCATATCGCCCACAAGGCCAACCAGAATGCGATGCTCAACACGCTTCTGGCCATCAACGGCTACAACGGCATGATCCTATGGCGGCGCGGGTTGCGCGAAGGGTTCATGATCCACCGCAACACGATGATCGCCACGCCCGAGGTGCTCTACCTGGGCGACGATCAGTCGTGCAAGCTGCTGGATGCCCAGACGGGCCAAGTGCGGGCCGAGATCGTGGTGCCCCCGGGCGCTGCCGATGGCCCGGTGTGGAAGTGGATGGCGCTGGAGCCCGCGCCGGGCGGCCAGCCGGTGCTGTATGCCCTGGTCGGCGCCGTGGAGGTCCGCCCCAAGACCGTGCGGTCCGAGGTGCCCGGGCTGGGCCATTGGCCCTGGGGAATGTGGGAAGGCCACGAATATGCGGATCCGAAGACCAATTTCGCCTTCGGCCGGACCTTCCTGGCCATCGACCCCAAAACGCGGAAAATCTTGTGGCGCCACGCGGAAGAGGCGTACGTCGACGGCCGCGGCGTGTGCATGAAGGGCGGCCGGATCTATTATTACGCCCCGGGGCAGTTTTTGGGCTGCCTCGATGCGCGTGACGGCCAGGTGCTGTGGAAGTGCTCGGACCCGGAGTTGCTGCGGGCGATCGGGCCGACCGGCCGGGCCCAGAACCCCACCGAAGGCTACGCCACCACCAGCTACCTCAAGTGCACCGACAAGTACGTGTTCTTTGCCGGCCCGCAGCGGCCGAACCTGGTGGTCGCTTCGGCCAAGGATGGCAAGCTGGTGTGGTTCCGCCGGGGCGGCAATCTGCACCTCATCTTGCGCGACGACGTCTTCTATGGCGTCGGGCCGGGTGGCGCCAAGTTCCGCTACGATACCTGGGAAGCGCTCCTGCCATTGCCCAATCGGCGGTCGTGCACGCGGGCCACGGCCAGCCTCGACAGCGTCTTCTACCGGGCCCCCGAAGGGACCATGCAAATCGTAACCGCCGATGACCACGCCGAGCACTTGGCGCCCATGCGGCCGCCCTGCCAGGACGGCGTGGTGGTGGCCGGCGGCGTTTTGTATTGGGGGCCGTGGATGTGTGGTTGCCCGCTATCGTTTTACGGCCACGTTGCCCTGGTTCATGCGGGCAAGCCGGCTCCGTCCGCCCCACCCGCGGCCCGCACCGAGCCGGGCGAGGGCGATCCCCAGGCGGTCGCTGCACTTGCGGCCCATCCGGCCGATTGGACCTGCGCTGGCGGCGATCCTGCCCGCTCGATGACCACCGCGGCGCCTATTGCCGGCCAGGTCCGGCGGGCGTGGGAGTTCAAGCCGGCCTCCAGCGCCCGGCCCACAGCCCCGATCGTGGCGGGCGGGCTGGTCTTCGTCGGCGACGACCGCGGCATCCTGCGGGCCCTGGAAACCGCCACCGGCAAAGTGCGATGGCAAACGTACACCTCGGCCGCCATCTTCCAGGCCCCCGTGTTCTGGGAAGGCCGGCTGTTTGTGGGCGCGGCCGATGGGCGGGTATATGCCTTCGAGGCCGCCACCGGCCGGCGCCTGTGGACCCACCGCCTGCCCGCCGCGGAGCGCTGGATCCCCGTATTCGGCAAACTCATCTCCACCTGGCCGGTGGCCGGCGGGGTGATCGTCCATGACGGCACCCTGTATGCCGCGGCAGGCATTGCCCATTACGACGGCACCTACGTCTGCGCCCTGGATGCCCGAACCGGCAAGCCGCGATGGTACAACGACACCTCGGGCCGGCTATCCGAGCGCGTCAACAACGGCCTGAGCCTCCAGGGCGAACTCTATCTGGAAGGCGACACCGTGTGCTTTGCCGGGGGCAGCGTGTACCCCGTAGGCCGATTCGACTGCAAGACCGGCCGCTGCCTGGTCGAGCCCATCCACGCGGTCGGCTCGCAGTTTGCCACCGCGTTCTACGTGTATTACCCGGACTACGGGCAATACGTGCCCTTGGACCATCGGCTGCCCGACGGCCAGCGCCTGCACTACCAGCCCCTGTACGAAGGAAGCCAGCACACGCGACTGGCCCTGTTGGGTCTGCCCAAAGCGGCTCAGCCCGCCAAGCCCCAGCGGGGATTCCAATTGTTCCGGCCCACCCGGCCGCCCGGGGAGGTCGTTTGGGAATTGGCGGCCCCCCGGCGGTTCCACAGCTTCGTGGTGGGCAGCCAGTCACTGGTGGCCGCCGGACAGGAACCCGAAGGGCAGAACCTGAAACCCTTCCTGGCGGCCATCCGCATCCGCGACGGCAAAGAGCTTTGGTATCAGGAGTTGCCGGCCCCTGCAGTGCGGCGCGGGACGGCCATCGACCACACGGGGCGGATATTCGTGGCCCTGGCCGATGGGCGCCTGCAATGCTTCGAGCCGGGTGCCGGCCGCTGAATGCCCGGTCCGGGACCGCTAACCCGGGAAGCCCAACGCGGAAGGCCTCGATGCCAAATCGCCCCGACGGGTGCGCACGCCCAGGTTGCCGGGTTACCGCAGGGAGCCGGCCGGTTGGGGCTGCCGGGCCGTGCGGCCAGCGGCGCGCGCGTCCCGCGGTTCCACTTCCCACTGCGCGGTGACCGCCGGATGGAATACCCAGCTTGTCTGGACGGCAACGGTGCTGCGGGCCCGCCAACCGTCGCTCCCCGGCTGGCGGACCGCCCCCGGCTGCCCCTGCGAAGGCGGATGGGGCTGGCCGTTATGCGGCTTCGCCTGGGGGCCGTTGGGCGCCGGTTCGGGCGGGGCAGCGGGGGGCAAGTGTTTCAAGAGAGTTGGCTGGGGGGCCTCAGGCAATCTTTCCGTGTCAGGCGGACCCACCCAAAGCGGGAGGAACACCGGCCGCGTGGGTACCGGATGGAACCGGGGAAACGGGATGTCGGACACTTGGGCCGCCAGCGGAACGAGCGGCCCTTGGAAGGCCTGGCCGCCCGCTAATCGCGCCCGGCAGGCCGGGCACAGATTCCGCCTGGCCGCACATCGGCAATCGCGGCACGTGGCATCCGGGCAAGCAGGCGATGGAAGGCCGGAGCACGCCTCGCCACAGGGTCGTTGCGCCCAGGCGTGCTCCAGCCCCACCGTGGCTGCGCCTGCACACACCGCCAGTAGGGTTGCCAACCAGGCCGTTCGCACCGGGCACCTCGTGATCCGTCGCTTTGCGTGCCCCAGTATCGGCCGGATCGGCCGGAATCATTAGCGACTATCCTGAAAAAACGCCCTTAGCTGTCCGCCGCCGACGCCGCGGTGGGGGCAAACCCGGCGTGAACGCCGAGCCTATTGGCCGCCCGCAGCGGCAAACGCCCTTAAACGGAGGTCAGCCAACGGCCAGCGACACCGGGCCCTTACGGGCCCGGCTCTGAGACCCCACCAGGCCCTTACCGGCCCGGCTCCGAGGCCCGGCTCCAAGGCCCGATCGATGCACCGGACGCCGGCCGTTTACCGCGGCGTGACCTGGCTGGTGGCCCCTGCCGGCGCCTTGGCTGGCGGTTTCTCCTTGCCCGGCGGACCGAGGAGCTTTTCCAGTTCCTGAGCCAGGCGCGGGCCGCGAACCTCGGTCGCCACGACTTTGCCGTCTTTGCCGACCAGCATCACTTCGGGGATGCCATTGACACCGTAGCGGGTGGCCATCGACTTGTCGTCTTCGCTGGCGGCGGCTTGATCGAAGACCACGGTCCAGGGGAGCTTGTTCTCCTTGACGAACCGCTCTACCTCTTCTTTGTCCTCATCGACGCTGATGGCGACGACCTCGAATCCCCGGTCGTGATAGATGTCGTAATTCTTGAGGATGTTCTTGATTTCCTCGCGGCAGGGGGCGCACCAAGTGGCCCAGAACTGCACCAGAACCACCTTGCCGCGGTACTGGTCCCAGGCCAGCGGTTTGCCATCGAGCTGGGTGCCTTCCAGGGGCATTTCCTTGCCGGGCAGCTCCAGGCGTCGGGCGGCCCCTTCCAGGCGCTTGGCGAACCGGGCAATCTCGGGGATTTCGCTGCGGGCCAACAATTTGGCGTAGTCGCGATTGGCTTGGATGGCCAAGTCGCGATTGCCCGAGCGGTGGAGGAAATCGGCGGTGGCCGCGGCCAACTGGGCCTCGCCGATGCCGATGCTGCCGGCCGACAAGAAGGCCTTCACCTCTTCCAGGGCTTTCTTGAGTTCTTCGGCGCCGGCGGCCTCGGCGTCGATAACCCGCCGCTGGAGCAGGCCCACCATCAGCCGGCGGGCCAGCTTGGTGAAGCCGGCCTTTTCGAGTTCAGCCGGCAAGGCCCGTAGCGCTTTGTCCGCCTCTTTGTCGCCGGTCTGCGCCCGCAGGCTGAGTATCTGGAGCTTGACGCGGACGGCCTGCTCGGCCTGCTCGTCGTTGGGTTTGCCGCTTAGAATCTTGTCGGCCGCCTTCATGGCCGCGGCAATGAGCTTTTCGTTGAACGCCTGGATGGACTTTTCGTCCGCGGGGTCTTCGGGCCGCAGCTTGCCCAGATTCTCCAGGAATTTCAACTGTTCTTCTGGGGGCCCATCGGGAACGGCGAAGGGGTCTTTGGCGGGTTTTTCGGCGGGCGGCTCGGCCTTGGCCTTTTCCCCTGCGGCCTTTTCCGCCGTGGCACCGGCCTTGGCCGGTGGCTGGCCCGGTTCGGCCGCCCCAAGGGCATAAGCCGGCCCCGCCATCACCACGCCCAAGACCAACCCAGTGACCCACCCAACTCGCACCAGCCAACGGTTCATCGCAACACCTTTCCAGAATCGAGGAACTCCCCTAGGCAAATGTTGTCCGACCACCGCGGAAAAACAACCCCCACCAGTCTAGGGGGTGGTCTCCACCCGGAACGTATCGCTGCTCTTTTCCCCGTCGCAGCGGCCAAGCCATCTCAGGGCATGTCGCCCCCGGCACGAATGGCCATTGCGCATAGTGGCGCGGCCCGC
>JBBIQF010000177.1:0-12281 GCA_037442445.1 Planctomycetaceae bacterium | reverse complement strand
GCACCGGCAAGTGGCGGATGCGATGCTGGGTCATCACGCCCATGGCTTCTTCGGCCGAATCGCTGGGCGAAGCGGTCAAAAGGCGCGTGGTCATGATGTCGGCGACGCGGAAGTCGCTGAGCGGGCCCTTGCCTGCGGCCGAAAACCTCAGGATGTCGCGCTCGGTCACGATGCCCAGCAGGCGCTCCCCATGGGTCAAGTCCCGCTGGCAGACCAATAGCGCTCCGACGTTCCGCCGAACCATCTCCTGCGTCGCCTCTTGCAGGGTAAACTCCGGCGGGATGGTGAAAACCGTACTGCCTTTGGCCTTCAGAATGTCTGCTAAAAGCGTCATGGTCCCACCCTGCAAGTCGCTTTTGGGAGCAGAAAAAGCAGCCTCATTATAACACCGGCCCCTAGCGAAACAACTGCGGCGTAGGCCCGGCGCGTAGCCCGCCGGGCGGGCGGCCCGGTCAGGCCCCGATGTATTTGGCGTACAGGGTGCGGGCAAGGGCCGGATCGGTGGTGCCGCCCACGATGGCCCGGCCGTCGGGGAACACCGTCAGCTCGTAGCCGTCCACCTTCACCCGCACCAGATACGGGTTGCGAATTACCTGGCCCACCTTTTCCAGGCGCTGGGCCAGGGCGTCCAGCGACACCGGCTGGCCGGCAAACGTCAACTGCACCGCATTGCGCCCGCACAGCACCGCCGATCGGCTCCCTTCCTTGCCGCTGAGGAACGCGAACTGGCCTTTCTTGCAAGTGGGGCAATCGACCTGGTCGCGCAGCGACGCCACATTCACCTGGCGGATGGTCCCATCCCAAAGCTCTACGACCGTCAAGCTCTGCGAGATGGCTTCGGCATGGCCGCTGAGGAGCTTGATGGCCTCCAGGGCCTGGAGCGAAGCGATCACCCCCACCGTGGGTCCCAGGATGCCGGCCACATCGCAGGTGGGCAGGGTGCCGGGCGGCGGGCACTCCTGGAGCAGGCACCGCAGGCAGGGGGTGCGGCCGGGCACGATGGTCATCGTCTGCCCCTCGGCCCCCAAACAGCCCCCGTACACCCAGGGGATGCCCTGTTTGACGGCCACGTCGTTGAGCAGGAAACGCGTCTCGAAGTTGTCCGTGCCATCGACGATCACGTCGATGCCTTCGCACAGCGACTGGACGTTGGCGGGCCCCACGTCGGCCACGACCGGCTCGATGGTCACCTGGCTGTTGACCCGGCGGAGCTTTTCGGCCGCCGCGATGGCCTTGGGCAGTTGGCGGGCCACATCCTCCTCGTCGAACAGCACCTGGCGCTGGAGATTGGTGGTCTCGACCAGATCGCGATCGACGATCCGCACCAGCCCCACCCCCGCCCGAACCAGCCAACTGGCCAGCATGCTGCCCAGCGCCCCGCAACCGCAGACCAGGGCCCGGCCGGCCATCAGCCGCCGCTGCCCTTCGTAACCCAAAGGCGCGTAGCGGATCTGCCGGATGTAACGTGCCAACGGGTCGTCGGGCTGCGGCGGTACGCTCATGGCCATGCTCCCATACCGGTCCGGAGGAAGGGCCCGCTGCTTCCGATTCATTTAACGGCGCGGTCCGGCCTGGGGCAACCAGCCGCGGCCCGGGGAACCGGCTCGGGCCTGGCTGCCCGAACCGCCGGTCGGCCGCCTCGCTCCGCCCCGCTTACTGCCCGTCCAGGGTCGCGACCTCGTGGTAGTGCGGGACCGATACGTGCCAATTCCACTGGCGGCGCAGGAGGTCGGCCAGGGCCAGCGACGACGATTCCTCGCCGTGCACCAGAAACAGCCTGCGGGGTGGCCGGCGCAGCGCCCCCAGCCAGCGGAGCAGGGCGTCGCGGTCGGCGTGGCCCGAAAGCCCTTGGATTTCCGCCACCTCGGCCCGCACCCGGTGCATCCGCCCGTGGATGCGGACTTCCGGATTGCCGTCCAGTATCTGCCGGCCCAGCGTCCCCCGCACCTGAAACCCGGTAAACAGCACCATGCATTCCGGCCGGCCCACGTTGTGCACCAGGTGGTGCTTGATGCGCCCGGCAGTACACATGCCCGAGGTGGCCATGATCACCGCCGGCATCTTCGCGTCGTTGATAGCCTTGGACTCCTCGGGGGTGCGGACCAGGCGGAGACTGGCAAACCCCATCGGCTGCCGCCCCTGGTTGACGATCTCCTGCGTGATCTCGTCATAGCATTCGCGATGGCGCTCGAAAAGCCGGGTGACCGCGATGGCCATGGGGCTGTCCAGATACACCGGCACGCGGGGAATGCGCTCAGCTTCGAACAGCCGGCTGAGGTGATACATCAGCTCCTGGGCCCGCTCGATGGCAAACGTGGGGATGACCACGTTTCCGCCGCGGCCGACGGTCCGGGCAATCGCCCCGGCCAGTTGCGATTCCACGTCCTGGCGCGATAGGTGCTGGCGGTCGCCGTAGGTCGATTCCATCACCACGTAATCCGCCTCTTCCAGCAAGGTGGGGTCGCGCAAAATGGGCTTGTCCCACTGCCCCAGATCGCCCGAGAATACCAGCCGGCACGGGTTGCCCCCCTGCCGCACCGAAAACTCCACGATCGCCGAGCCCAGAATGTGCCCGGCATCGTGAAACACCGCTTCCAGGTCCGGGCCCAGGCGGACCGGCCGGCCATACGGCACGCCCTGCACCAGCGGCATCACCCGGTCCACGTCGTCGACGGTAAACAAGGGGACCACCGGGTGGGGCCCGGTGCGGCCTTCCTTCCGGTGCCGTTTCTGCTTGAAGGCCGCGTCTTCCTCGTGGATGTGCGCCGCGTCGCGAAGCACGATCTCCAGGAGTTCTGCCGAAGCCTCCGTGGCGTAGATCGGCGCCCGCAGCCCCTGACGGACCACGCGCGGCAACAGCCCGCAATGGTCGATGTGCGCGTGGGTCAGCACCAGGGCATCGAGCCCATCCAAAGGCACCGGGCTTTGCTCCCAGTTGCGGTCCAGATACGGCCGCTCTTGAAACTGGCCGCAATCGACCAGCACCCGGCAGGTCCCGGTATCCAGATAGTGCCGCGCCCCCGTCACCTGGCGGTTGGCCCCGAGGAATTGCAATCTCACGCGACGATCCTGCGAAACGAGGAAAACGGCCACCACCCCAAGGGCTTGCCCGCAACGCCCCCTGCAAGTCTACCACATAGGACAAGGCCGGCCGGCGCGGGGTACGGCGGAAAGGCTCACACGGCGCAACACCGCCCCGCTTGCCCCGCCTACCGAGCCCCGCCTTGCCCGCACTACAATAGGCAGCCAGTCACGTAGCGCGCTTGAGTGCCCCTATCCCGGTGTGAGGAGCTGCCATGATTCGACTTCACGTCGCGGTCTGGATGGTCTGTTACGCTTGTGCTGCGGGGGCGGCGGAACCTTCGGCAGCACAGGTCGGACAAGCGGAACTGGTGGCCCCCGGCGCCAAGCTCCAGAAGCTGGCCGGCGGCTTCGCGTTTACCGAGGGGCCTGCGGCCGACGCCCAGGGAAACGTCTGCTTCACCGACCAGCCCAACGACCGCATCCTGCGGTGGGGCATCGACGGCAAACTGACCACCTTCTTGCAGCCCTCGGGGCGGTCGAACGGCCTGTGCTTCGACGCCCAGGGCCACCTCTGGGCCTGCGCCGACCTGCGCAACGAGCTGTGGCGCATCGACCCGCAGGGCAAGGTCACCGTGGTCGTGCGCCAGCACCAGGGCAAGCTGCTCAATGGCCCCAACGACCTGTGGATCGCCCCGGACGGCAGCGTGTACTTTACCGATCCTTTCTACAAGCGGCCTTATTGGAACCGCGGCCCGATGGAGCAACCGTGCCAGGGCGTGTATTGCCTCGCCCCGGACCACAAGACCCTGCGCCGGGTGGCCGAAGACCTCAACCAGCCCAATGGCATCATCGGCACCCCCGATGGCAAGACCCTTTACGTAGCCGACCTCGGCGACCGCAAGACCTATGTGTACCGCATCGAAAGCGGCGGTGCACTCAGCGGCCGCCGGCTGTTCTGCGCGATGGGCTCCGACGGCATGACGCTGGACTCCCGGGGGAATGTCTATCTGACCGGCAAAGGGGTCACGGTGTTCGATCCCTCGGGCCGGCAGGTGGCCCAGATCGACGTTCCCGAGCGGTGGACGGCCAACGTGTGTTTCGGCGGCAAAGACCGCAAGACGCTATTCATTACGGCCAGCGGCGGCCTGTACGCACTCCGCATGGCGGTCGAGGGAGTCGGGAGTCAATAAGAGCCGCAAGCTGCCGGCGCCGCCGGCCGCCGGAATCGTGCGGGCCGAGGGCTCGGCGGCCGGAAACAGGCCTTGCTCGAGGGCCGGTCCCGTGCCGAACGGCCCGTGCTGCGCTGTGCCCGGCACCCTCCGGCAAGCGGGCCGCGGCACGCCCCCTGGCGGCGCGTTGAGTTCCCCCATCGGCCACCCTAAAATGACATGTTTTTGGGCCGGAAGCCGCCAGCATCGCGGGGGTGCTTTGCGATGACCAAGCATATCTTCATCACCGGGGGGGTGTGCAGTTCCCTCGGCAAGGGACTCACCAGCGCGTCGATCGGCATGTTGCTGGAGAACCGCGGCCTGCGGGTCCGCATGCAGAAGCTCGACCCCTACATCAACGTCGATCCCGGCACGATGAGCCCCTACCAGCATGGCGAGGTCTTCGTGCTGGACGACGGCAGCGAGACCGACCTGGACCTGGGACACTACGAGCGGTTCACCAACAGCCCCCTGACGCGGGACAGCAACTATACCACCGGCCAGATCTATCTTTCGGTGATCACCAAGGAGCGCCGGGGCGAGTTCCTAGGGCAGACCGTGCAGGTCATCCCCCACATCACCAACGAGATCAAGGCCGCCATCGCCAAGCTCGACGCCGACGACGTGGACGTGGTGATCACCGAGATCGGCGGCACCGTGGGCGATATCGAAAGCCTGCCCTTTCTGGAAGCCATCCGCCAGTTCGCCCTGGACATCGGCAAAGAGAACTGCCTGTACATCCATCTGACGCTGGTGCCTTACCTCAAGGCGGCCGGCGAGCTGAAGACCAAGCCCACCCAGCATTCCGTGGGGCAACTCCGCCAGATCGGTATCCAGCCCGACATCCTCATCTGCCGCACCGAGCGCTCGCTGTCGCGGGAAGAGCGGGCCAAGATCGCCCTGTTCTGCAACGTGCCGGTGGATGCGGTGATCGAGGAAAAGGATAAAGACTTCTCGGTGTACGAAGTGCCCATGAGCCTGGTGGAGCACGGCCTGGACGAGCTGGTGGTCCGCAAGCTGGGGCTCAAGGCGGGCAAGCCCGACCTGTCGCGCTGGCGCGATCTGCTGCACCGCCTCCGCAATCCCGAGCACGAGGTGAGCATCGCCGTGGTGGGCAAATACTGCGAGCACCGCGATGCCTACAAATCGATCTACGAGGCCATCGACCACGGCGGCATCGCCAACCGCGCCCAGGTCCAAATCCAGCGGATCCACAGCGAGGCCGTGGAGCGCGAGGGCCCCGAACGCCTGTTGTCGGGCGTGGACGGCATCCTGGTGCCGGGCGGATTCGGCGAGCGGGGCATTGCGGGCAAGATCGACGCCATCCGTTTCGCCCGCCAGCGCGGCATCCCCTTCCTCGGCATCTGCCTGGGCATGCAGTGCGCCGTGATCGAGTTCGCACGCAATGTGCTGGGCCTGGCCAGCGCCCACTCCAGCGAGTTCGACAAGAACACCGAACACCCGGTGATCTGCCTGCTGGACGAGCAGAAGAAGGTAACCCATCTGGGCGGGACGATGCGCCTGGGGGCGCATCCCGCCCGGCTGGTCCCCGGCAGCCGCGCCGCGCAGTGCTACGGCACCACCGAGATTTCCGAGCGGCACCGCCACCGCTACGAGTTCAACAATGCCTACCGCGAGCAGTTCGCCAAAGCGGGAATGCAGGTGACCGGCACCAGCCCCGACGGGACATTGGTGGAGATCATCGAGATTCCCGACCACCCCTGGTTCGTCGCGGTGCAGTTCCACCCGGAGTTCAAGTCGCAGCCCACGCGGCCCCACCCGCTGTTTGCCGGCTTTGTGGGGGCGGCGGTCCAGCGCCGGCTTGCGCGGGCCGAGCGCCCCAAGGCCGAGCCGGCCGCCGCACCGCACCCGGCCGCACCCTGAAGGACCGCCGGCCGTGCTGGTGTTCGAGGCCCACGAAGAAAGCGACACCGAGTGCCTGGGCCGAGCCCTGGCCGAACTCCTCCCCGACGGCTCCGTGGTCGCGCTGTGCGGCACGCTGGGGGCGGGGAAGACGCGGTTGGTGCAGGCCCTGGCCGAAGGCTGCGGCATCGCCCGCCGCGAGGTCATCAGCCCCACCTTCGTGCTCATTCAAGAATACCAAGGCCGGCGCACCCTGTACCACTTCGATGCCTACCGGGTCCAGGACGAGGACGAGTTCCGCGCCCTAGGGCCCGAGGAATACTTCGACACACCGGCCCTGATCGTGATCGAGTGGGCCGACCGCGTGGCCGGCTGCCTGCCTGCCGACCGCTTGGAAATCGACATCGAGATTACCGGCGATACCTCGCGGCGATTCCAAATTCGCGCCGCAGCCGAGCCGCTTTCCGGCGTCTTGCCGGAATTGGCCCGCCGCCTAGGTGTTTCCCTCCCATAGCGCCCCCAGTGGTGCACCGCGAGGCGCTCCGGCGGCGCCTATGAGCCGTGAGCCGGGGGCGTCAGCCCCCGGTGGCGTCACCCGCCGGTGGATCCATCCCCGCCGGCACGCGGGAAGCTGCTTTCACACGGCGCCGTATTTGCGGACCCAAGCGGCGTTCTCGGCCGGCTGGTCGCTGAACTTGTCGTACATGCCCACGATCACCGCATCGGTGGGCTTGATGCCGGCAAACGTCTCGCGGAACGCACGCTCCACCCAGTCCTTGTGGTCGCACAATCGGCCGGCGGCCAGGATCTTGAACGCCAGGCAGGGGCGTTTGGTCTGGCGCATGGCCTGATACATGCGGGGCGGGTCGCTGGTAAGATACACCTCGCCCACGGGGATGGGCACGTGCCCCAACAGCTTTTGCAATTCCTGGGCGCTGCGGTGCCGCTCGTAAACGCAGGTCATGTAGTAGTCCAGGTCCCAGCCTTTCGACTCGATGGCGTCGACCACCGCGGGCATGTGGGTCGAGACGCCCACCAGAAAGCCGGCATCGCGGATGCGCTTGAGAAAGTCGTGGACTTTATCGAGCTGGCCGGCTTTGAACAGTTGGTCGGTCACTTCGCCATGATGGGCCACGCCGATGCAGCCGCCCCGGGCCAGGGTCTTCAACACCGCGGGGTCGCCGGCCTCGATGGAAAGAAAATGCATCCTGCCCCCCTGGTCCACGTAGCGCCGGTACAGCTCGTAATTGCCGTGGCCCGACTGCCAGCAGTTGATCCCCACCTCTTCGCACCGCCGGAGGGTCTTGAGGATCTGCTCGGGCGTGTAGTAGCGGCGCATTTCGTAATTGACGAACACCGAAAGGTGCGAACCGGCGTTGAAACAGTTCGACCCGCAGATGAGCCGCGAGATGGAGTACGGACCGAGCTGTATCTGGGGCAACAGCGGGGTGCTCTCGGCCGACATGCCCGAGCCCGCCGCGGCCAGGGCCCCTGACCCAGCGGCCAGGGCCATTTTGAGAAAGCCCCGGCGATCGCCAGCCGGCCCGGCCGGCGGGCTCGGCCGGCCCCAATCGCAAGAACCCGAATCCACCATGGCTTGTCCTTTCAGCAAAGAGGGGTACACCGGTGCCGGACCCACGGCCGATAGTTTACTGCCTGACCCACCCGGAATAAAGCAGCCCGCGGCGCAGGGTCCAAGGTGCGGGCCGGCCAGGCCGCCGCCCAAGCCCGGCCGGCGTAGGGCCGCGGGGCCTGCAATAAGCCCTTGATGAACCAAGGGCTGCTGCCGCTTTGGCCGCCAAGTGCCCTTCGCCCGAGCGCCTGCGCCGGCCTGGACGGAAGCTAGGCTGTTGATAGAATTGCACTTGCGCTATCCGACCCAGCGCTCGGCCACGCCTGGGGCGGGTGGCTTTCCCATCGAGAATCCATCGCGACAAGCTGAGGTTTATCCGTGGCTACGGCGACTAACCGAACGACGACCGTTTCGCGAGTCTCGGCCAGTTCCAATTCGCAGCCCTTAAGCGGTGCCGATATCGTGGTGCAGTGCCTGGTCAACCACGGGGTGGACACGGTGTTCGCCTACCCTGGGGGGGCGAGTATGCCGCTGCACCAAGCCCTGACCCGGTTTCGAGACAAAATTCGGGTGGTGCTTCCCCGGCACGAACAGGGGGGCGGGTTTGCCGCCCAGGGGTATGCCCGTTCCACCGGAAAGATCGGGGTGTGCATGGCCACCAGCGGCCCCGGGGCGACCAACCTGGTCACCCCCATTGCCGATGCCAAGCTGGACAGCATCCCCCTGTTGGCGATCACCGGGCAGGTGGGAACGCCGGTGATCGGCACCGACGCCTTCCAAGAGACCCCCATCGTCGAGGTCTGCCGCAGCGTCACCAAGCACCACTACCTGGTGACGGACCCCAACGACCTGACCCGGGTGATGCGCGAGGCGTTTTACATCGCGACCACCGGCCGGCCCGGGCCGGTGCTGATCGACCTTCCAAAAAATGTCCAGCTCGCCCAAGTGGTCCCCGATTTCGATGCCCCGATGGACCTGCCCGGCTATCGGGTCGAGCATCTCAAAGCCAAGCCGGAGGATATCCAGCGCGTGGCCGAGGCCATCCGGCGGGCCAAGCGGCCGGTGATCTACGCCGGCGGGGGGGTCATCAGTTCCAATGCCTCGGAAGAGCTGTACCGGCTGGTGGAAAAGACCGGCATTCCGGTCACTTGCACCCTCATGGGCCTGGGCGGCTTTCCCGGCGACCATCCCCTGTGGCTGGACATGCTGGGCATGCACGGCAGCGTGTACGCCAACTATGCCGTCAACGAGGCCGATCTCTTGCTGGCCCTGGGGGTGCGGTTCGACGACCGGGTCACGGGCAAGGTCTCGGAGTTCGCCAAGCGGGGCACCATCGTGCATATCGATATCGATGCCTCGGAGATCAACAAGGTCAAACACGCCCATATCCCGGTGGTCAGCGACCTCCGCTACGCCCTGGCCGAGCTGAACCGCATCGTCGAGCCACCAGCCGACCAGGAAGCCATGAAAGAATGGCTGGCCACCATCGAGGGTTGGAAGCGGTCCGATCCGTTGCGCTACGACGAGCGCTTCGAGGGCATCCTCGCCCAGCACGCCATCCATGAACTGTGGAAGTTGACGCGGGACCGGCCCACCATCATTTCCACCGGCGTGGGCCAGCACCAGATGTGGGCCGCCCAGTTCTACAAGTTCCGCCGGCCGCGGACCTGGCTCTCCAGTGCCGGTTTGGGAACGATGGGTTTCGGGTTGCCGGCCGCCATCGGGGCCAAAGTGGCCCATCCCGACACGCTGGTCATCGACATCGACGGCGATGGCAGCCTGCTGATGAACATCCAGGAGATGGCCACCTGCTTTTGCGAAAAAATCCCGGTCAAGGTGCTGCTGCTCAACAACCAGCACCTGGGCATGGTGGTGCAGTGGGAGGACCGGTTCCATGCCTCGAACCGTGCGCACACCTACCTGGGGCCGATCGACCACCCCGAGGCCGTGGGCAAAGGCAACGGTATTGGCCCGGCCGAGCGCTACCCGGATTTTGTGACCATCGCCAGGGGCTTCGGCTGGTCGGCGCGCAGCATCGCGCGCAAAGACGAGCTCCACGATGCGCTGGTCGAAATGATCGAGTCGCCCGGGCCGTATCTCTTGGATGTGGCCGTCCCGTACCAGGAGCATGTTCTGCCCATGATCCCCTCGGGGATGACGGTCCGCGACCTGATTCGGGAATGAGCCGCGCGGATGCGGCACCGGCGCGGCGGGCGTGGGGGCCGGGGGCTTGCGGGGTGGCGCGGATAGATCGCGGCTAGACTAGGAGTGGCTGCGGGCCATGCGCCGCAGCTCGTCGGTGGTGCGCATGGCGCAGAACTTCGGGCCGCACATGGTGCAATAGCGGTTGTCGGCCGCGGGGGAGCCGGCCTGCGACTCTTCGTGCATGCGCTGGGCGGTCTCGGGGTCGAGCGCCAAGCGGAACTGGGCGTCCCAGTCGAAGGCGAAGCGGGCCCGGGCCAGGGCGTCGTCGCGGTCGCGGGCCCCGGGGCGGTGCCGGGCCACGTCGGCGGCGTGCGCCGCAATCTTGTAGGCGATCACCCCCTGGCGCACATCCTCCAGGGTGGGCAGCCCCAGATGCTCGCGGGGCGTGACGTAGCAGAGCATGGCCGCCCCGTACCACGCCGCCATGGCCGCCCCGATGGCACTGGTGATATGGTCGTAACCGGGGGCGATATCGGTGACCACCGGCCCCAGGACGTAGAACGGCGCCTCGTGGCACCACTCCTGCTGGCAGCGGACGTTCAGCTCGATCTGGTCCATGGGCACATGGCCGGGGCCTTCGATCATCACCTGGCAGCCGTGCTGCCAGGCCCGCTGGGCCAACTGGCCCATCACCCGCAATTCGGCGAACTGGGCTTCGTCGCAGGCGTCGGCCAGGCAGCCCGGGCGCAGCCCGTCGCCCAGGCTCCAGGTGACATCGTACTGCCGGAAAATCTCGCACAGCTCGTCGAAGTGCTCGTACAGCGGGTTCTGTTTGCCGTGGGCCGCCATCCACTTGGCCACCAGCGAGCCGCCCCGGCTGACGATGCCCGTAACCCGCTTTTCGGTCAGCGGCAGATGCTCGCGCAACAGGGCGCAGTGCACGGTCATGAAGTCCACCCCCTGGCGGGCCTGGCGCTCCACGGTGTCCAGAAAATCGCGGGGCGACATATCGCAGATGTCGTCCAAGCGCTCGGCCACCTCGTAGATGGGCACGGTGCCCACAGGCACGCGCACCGCCTGGATGATGCGGCAGCGGATTTCCTCCAGCCGCGGCCCGGTGGAAAGGTCCATCACGGTATCGGCCCCAAAGCGGATGGCGGCCAGCACTTTGCGCAGTTCGCACTCGGCGTCGCTCTGGACCGGCGAGGTGCCCAGATTGGCGTTGATCTTGGTGCGGGCAGCCACACCGATGCCGATGGGGTGCAACCCCTGGGCCAGATGGACGCGGTTGGCGGGGATGACCATCCGGCCGCGGGCCACCTCGGCCCGCACCTGTTCGGCTTCGAGCCCCTCGTCGCGGGCGACGATCTCCATCTCTGGGGTCACGACACCCGCGCGGGCCTGCTGGAGTTGCGTCATGCGGACTCTTTTTTGCGAAGTCGTCTGCGGTATTGGCCGGGGCCTTTGGCGTGCCGCCTGCGCAAAGCGCGCGGCGCAGCGAGCGCCGCTGGCCCAAAGCCTTGTTCCACTTGCATCCTACCGCTTCCCGCCACGGAGGAGCAAGGGGCAGCGGTGTTCCCCGCCGGGGGGAGGCAGGCCACGGCACTTGGCCACACGTGGTCGCTCGGGGGAGGGGCTTTACGTGCACCGCCACCAGGACCGCCGCCTCGGAGCCGCACGTGCCGTTCCGGGAGAGGGCTTCATGGGGTTTTCCCGGCGAGGTCCTTTGCGGTTTCGGTGCGCGGGGCTTCGGTTTGCTCGGCGCAGAGGATGGCCAGCGAGCGGCCCTGGAGGGGGTACGCCTGGCCGGCCGGGTAGCTCCGCCGCCGGGCCCGGGGCGAGGCGGTGTCCAGCACCCGCCGCCAGGACTGCCGCGCGCCGTAGCCGGGCAGGGTGAAGGGGATGGCCTCATGATGCGCGTTGAACAACAATAGCAGGGTATCGCCGCGCACCGGCTGGCCGCGGGCGTCGAGTTCGTCGAGGGCATCGCCCGCCCAGCGGACCCCAAGGCACTTGACGAACCCCGCCTCCCAGGCCTCGTCGCTCATCTCCTGGCCCGAGGGCTCGAACCAGGCCACATCCGCCACCTGCGAGCCGCGGATCTTCCGGCCTTGGAAGAAGGTGCGGCGGCGGAGCACCGGCTGGCTGCGGCGCAGGCGGATCAGCTTGCGCACGAACTCCAACAGCTCGCGGCGCGGGGCATCCAGCTCCCAGTCGAGCCATGAGATTTCGTTGTCCTGGCAGTAGGCGTTGTTGTTCCCCTGCTGCGAGCGGCCCATCTCGTCGCCTGCCAGCAGCATGGGCACGCCCTGGGAGACCAACAGCGTGGCGAGGAAGTTGCGCTGCTGCCGGGCGCGGAGCTTGTCGACGGCGCGATCCTCGGTAGGGCCTTCGTGCCCGCAATTCCAGCTATCGTTCTGGTCGGTGCCGTCGCGGTTGTCTTCGCCGTTGGCCTCGTTGTGCTTCTG
>JBBIQF010000176.1:0-12356 GCA_037442445.1 Planctomycetaceae bacterium | reverse complement strand
CTGGCGGGGGACTGGCGGCGGAGGAACTCGGCCATGAAGGCGATGCCCGATTCCTCGACCCGCCGGCGGATGGTTTCCATCCACTGCGGCTCCAGGGGCTGGCCGCCACCAAAGTATACCGCCTTGCCCGCGTCGCAGGCCGCCAGAATGGGAAGCGTCCCGTACCACTGCGGGGCCAGCATCAGGATGGCGTCGATATCTTCCCGGGCGGTGAGGGCCCGGAACCCATCGACCGTGTCGGCGCCGAACTCGGCCGCCGCAAGCTGGGCCCGGCGGCCCACCTGATCGCAGACCGCGCGGACCTCGAAGCGGTCGGCCAGGGCGTGCAGCGCCGGCCGATGCCGTTGCTCCCACGCATCTCCCACACCCACAAGACCTACACGTAGCTTCATGCGGTAGTTATCGGACAACACCAGCGGCCGGCACCGAGGGAACTTGGGAAACCCGCGCCCGGCCGCCGCGCCGAGCCGGGGTCTTCGAGCATAACGCTAAATCCTGTCGAAACTTATGTTACCCGTCCGGCCGCCGCCTGCCGCCCCAGCCCGCCGCAGCCAAAACCTAGCTCCACACGCGGGCCCCACATCCTGCGGGCGGGAAATGCAATACCTGCTAGCCAAGTCGGTACCCAACTCGCCGCTGGGTGTGGTTGCGCCGGTGCCTGCTATACCGCCCCCCGAGCCAGCGGGGGAATCGTGCCCATTATACTCCGATTTTTCCCAAAAGCCCAAGTGGTACTCCGATGGAGGCGCCGAACGCGACGGAGCGCGTCCCTCCAGGCATGGAGGGCCACGCTTTCATGGAGGGCCACGCTCCGTCGTGGCCGAGGATGGAATTGCAAACGCGGCGGACGCGACAAAGCGCGTCCCTCCGCGGACAACACACCGAACGCCGGACGCGACAAAGCGCGTCCCTCCAGACACAACACGCCGGATGCACCCTCCGCCGCCCCTTGACATCGCCCATCGCGCCCGCCACAATCTTGTCCACCCCCTGTGATGGCTTGTCGGCGTGGCCTGTCTGGGGTTCGCCGTGCCTTAAGGTCTGTGGGATGGCTAGAGCGAAGCCGGATCGCCGGTACACGGCCCGCGTGGTCGAGGCCTTGCGCAAGGCGTACCCCGACGCGAAGTGCGCCCTTTCGTTTCGGACGCCACTGGAGCTGCTGGTGGCCACGATCCTCTCGGCCCAGTGCACCGACGAGCGCGTCAACCAGGTGACCAAGGACCTGTTTGCCCGGTATCGCACCGCGGCCGATTATGCCTCGGCCCCTTTGGAGGAGCTGGAGCAGGCCATCCAGAGCACCGGCTTTTATCGCAACAAGGCGCGGAACCTCCAGGCGTGCTGCCGCAAGCTGGTCAGCGATCACGGGGGCGAGGTCCCCCGCGATCTGGACGCCCTGGTCGAATTGCCCGGCGTGGGCCGCAAAACCGCCAACGTCGTGCTGGGTACCGCTTGCGGGATCGCCTCGGGGGTGGTGGTGGATACGCACGTGGCCCGCATCAGCCGCCGGCTGGGACTGACCCAGCAAAAGAACCCCGAGAAGATCGAACAAGACCTGATGGCCCTGATGCCGCGGGAGGAGTGGATCGACTTCGGCCATCGGATGATTCACCACGGGCGCCGCTACTGCACGGCGCGCAAGCCCAACTGCGAGGCCTGTCCGCTGGGCAAGCTCTGCCCCCGGATCGGTGTGGCCAAATCCTAATCTTGCACCCTGTTTTCACGGAGCGTCTGGCAGCGATGATCCTTTCCGGCCAGGAAATTCGGGCCAACCTGGGTAAGAACATCATCATCGAGCCTTTTGACGAGTCGCGGCTGAACCCCAACAGCTACAACCTCACCCTCCACGACGAGCTGATGGTGTACGAGGAGGTGGTGCTGGACATGCGCCGGCCCAACCGCACGCGCCGGATCAAGATTCCGGCCGAAGGGTTGGTCCTCAGCCCCAATCAGCTCTACCTGGGGCGGACGGCCGAACGCACCGAGACCCACAACTTCGTCCCCATGATCGAGGGGCGATCTTCCATCGGCCGGCTGGGGCTGTTCGTGCACGTGACGGCCGGCTTTGGCGATGTGGGGTTTTGCGGCTACTGGACCTTGGAGATGTTCGCCGTCCAGCCGGTCCGCATCTACCCCGGGGTGGCCATCTGCCAGATCTTCTACCACGATATCCGCGGCGAGTTCACCCCCTACGCCAGCAACAAGTACCAGAACAATACGGATATCCAGCCCAGCCTGCTGTTCAAGGAACTCGACCCCCAATGCCCGGGCGAGGCGCAGCGGCGCCTGCCTTTCGGCGTGGATTAGCGCCGGGCGGCGGGTTGGGCTGGCCGCGCGGGCCGGCCGGCCCAACAGCAGGTACGCAGAGTTGCCGGGAGCGGTCCCATGCACCCAAAGAAGCGCGTGCGGTCGGGCATTGTGGGAGCGGGCTTTTCGGCCACGTTCCACTACGAGGCCCTTACCAGAATCCACGGCACCGAGGTGGAAGTGGCCGGCGTGTTCGCCACCAACCAGGCCCAAGCGGCCGAGTATGCCGCCCGGCGGGGCATCCGCCACTTCGAGTCGCTCGAGGCCCTCATCGAGGCGGTCGACGTGGTGCACGTGTGCGTGCCGCCGATGTTCCATGAGCCCATCGCCGTGGCCGCCTTGCAGCGCGACAAGTTCGTGGTCTGCGAAAAGCCGCTGACCGGCTATTTCGGCGACGGCTCGCCCGAGTTCCACTGGGACCGGGCCGACAAGCAGGTGGCTTTGGAGTCCGCCCTGGCCAGCGTCCGGCGCATCCTCGAGGCGGAGCGCCGCAGCCGCGGGCGGCTGTTGTATGCCGAAAATTGGGTATATGCCCCGGCCATCCAGAAGGAACGCGAGATCCTGGAGAAGACCGGCGGGCAGATTCTGTGGATCCACGGCGAGGAGGCCCACAGCGGCTCGCACTCGGTGGATTACGCGTATGCGGCCCGGTGCGGCGGCGGCGTGCTCATTGGCAAAGGCTGCCATCCACTGACGGCGGCGCTGTACTTGAAGCGGGTCGAGGGCCGGGCCCGCAACGGCCGGCCCATCCGCCCCGCCACCGTCTCCGCACGCACCCATGCCCTCACCCGGCTGCCCGGTTTCCGCGACGCCGGCCATATCCGCAAGGATTACTACGATATCGACGATTTCTCGATGGTCCACGTCGAGTTCCAAGACGGCATGATCGCCACCATCTTCGCCTCGGACATCGTGCTGGGCGGTATCCACAATCGGCTCGAGGTGTGCGCCAACAACCACCGCACCATCTGCAACATCAATCCCAATACCGCCATGCTGACCTACAACCCGCGGGAAGAATACTTCCGCGATATCTACGTGGTCGAGAAGATCGGCACCAAACAGGGGTGGGCCTGCACCTCGCCCGACGAAGATTGGTTCACCGGCTACCCGCAGGAAATGGAGGCGTTCTACCGCACCGTCGCCTACGGGCAACCGCTGGAAAGCGACAGCCAACTGGCGGCCGAGGCCATCGCCACCATCTATAGCGCGTATCTTTCGGCCGCCCGCGGCGGGGCGGCCGTGCCGGTGCCCACCATTACCGAAGCCCTATCGCCAAGCGCCTGAATCGACGGACACACTTCTGCGCCACAACCTCTGGAGCAATGCCATGAGATCCGCTACTGCGCCATGGGTGATCGCCCTCGTAATGGTTCTCGGGGTGCCCGCCGCCAAGGCCGCCGAGCCCGCCCCGCGCCCCAACATCCTCTGGCTGATTGCCGAAGACCTGGGGACCGAGTTGGGGTGCTACGGCACGGCAGAGGTGAATACCCCCAACCTGGACCGCCTGGCCAGCCAAGGGATGCGATTCACCCGGGCCTACACGACCGGCCCGGTGTGCTCGCCCAGCCGGTCGGCCTTCATGACCGGCATGTATCAAATCACCATCGGGGCGCACAACCATCGTTCGCACCGCGACGACGGCTACCGGCTGCCCGAGGGGGTGCGCGTGCTGACCGACTGGCTTCGCCCGGCGGGGTATTTCACCGCCAATGTGGCGCAGCTTCCCAAGGGGCTGGGCTTTCGCGGGACGGGCAAGACCGACTGGAACTTCACGTACGAAGGCTCGCCGTTCGACAGCGATCGCTGGGAGGACCTCGCCCGCCACCAGCCCTTTTATGCCCAGGTGAACTTCACCGAGACGCATCGCCCCTTTCGGGCCCCGCGGCGGGTGGACCCGGCCAAGGTCCGCATCCCGCCGTACTATCCCGATCACCCCGTCACCCGCCAGGACTGGGCCGCCTATCTCGATGCCGTGGCCGAGCTGGACCGCAAGGTGGGCCTGGTGCTCGACCGCCTGGAGGCCGACGGCCTGGCCGACCGCACCGTGGTGGTCTTCTTCGGCGACAACGGCCAGGCCCACGTGCGGGGCAAGCAGTGGTGCTATGAGAGCGGGTTGCACGTGCCGCTGATCATCCGCTGGCCCAAGGGGATACCGGCGCCGGCCGGCTACCGGCCCGGCCAGGTCTCCGACCAGTTGATCGATATGATCGACCTGGCCGCCACCACACTGGCCTGGGCGGGGGTGGCCAAGCCTGCGCGGATGGAGGGCCACGTGTTCCTGGCTAACCGGCCCGATCCGCCGCGCCAGTTCTCCTTCGGCGCCCGGGACCGCTGCGACGAGACGGTGTTCCGCATCCGCACGGTCCGCGATGCCCGCTACCGGTATATCCGCAACTTCACCCCCGACCGGCCGTTCCTGTCGCCCAACGCCTATAAGGAGCGAGCCTATCCGGTGTGGAACCTGATCAAGGAGCTGGCCGCGGCGGGAAAGCTGGATCCGGTTCAGGCCGTGCTGGCCGCCCCCACGATGCCGGCCGAAGAACTCTACGACCTCCAGGCCGACCCGTATGAGACCCGCAATCTGGTAGGCTCGCCGGTGGCGGAGCATCAGGCGGCGCTTGGCCGGCTGCGGGGGGCGTTGGAAAAATGGTTGGCCGAGACCCACGATGCCGGGGCCCAGTTCGAGCCGCCCGAAGTGGCCGCGGCCCACGGCTGGACCAAGCCCAAGCCGCCGCCCCAAAAGCCCAAGGCCAAGGCGAAAAAGGCCAAAGCCAAGGGGTAGCGGTTCCGTCCCCGGGCGCTTCAGCGTGTCGATTGCCCGCTCACAGGCGGCGCTACGGGCTAATCCCGGCCGGCCGATATGCGCCGGGCTCGCGATGTTTGCCCCGCCCTGGAGGCCAGGCATTAGCAGGCCAGCCCTTTTTGCATGCGCCAGGCCCGCAGGTAGTCGTCGCTGTAGAGGTGTTTGCCCAAGAGGACCTCGGCGGTAATCATGGCATCGACGAGGTCCTTATCGGCGGCGTCCATGATGGCCGCATCCAGGCCCGCAGCCAGGCACATCACCAGGTACGTGCGGTTGAGGAGTTTGTGCAGCGGGCACTTTTGGCTCACGTTCGACAGGCCGACGATGAACCGCGGGGGCGGATCGCTGACGGCCGCAAGCTGCCGGATGGCCTCGACCGCGTGGATTTGCTGTTTGGGGGCGGCCGTGATGGGCAGGATGATGGGGTCGATGTAGATATCTTCGGCGGGGATGCCGGCTTCGACCGCCGCCATGAGGAAGGCCGCGCCGCACTCGACCCGCTTCTCCACATCGCCGGGGACGCCGTGCTGGTCCATGGTCAAGCCGATGATGCCGCAGCGGTATTTGACCGCCAGGGGCAGGAGTTTTTCCATGTAATCGGGGGCGGCGGTGCAGGAGTTGATCACCAGGGGGGTATCGGGCAGGGCTTCGCGCACGCGGGGGACGGCCTCGGCCAGCACGTTGGCCTTGGCGCTATCGAGCGACAGGGGTTTGTCGGTGCGTTCGTGGACCGTCTGGGCCAGCCACACGAAGTTCTCCGCCGGGTCGCCCTTGCTGGGGCCGATGTTGATGTCGATCACGTCGGCGCCGCCTTCCAGTTGGGGTATCAAGAGCTGGTGGATGACGTCTTTGTTGCGCTCGGCAATGGCCGTGCGCACATCGCGGTACATGCCGTTGAGCCGTTCGCTGAAGATGATCATGGCGGACCTCCTCGGTAGGGTGGTGGAAAGGGGGTTGGGTCGGTTCGTTTGGTCACAAGCGGATGCCGGCGCCGCCCGGGCGCACAAGCGAGGGAGTTCCTATGGGATAGATAGCCGATGCTGTGTTTTGCAAAGGGAGCCGCCGGCGCAAAGGCCACGGGCAAAATCACGCGGAGCCCACGAGTTGCCCGATGAGCCGGCGCACGGTTTCGATGGCCTTGGGGTGGCGCATGATCAACAGGTCGGCGCCGCCTTGGAGGAGGTCGGCGGCGGTGGCGGCTTCCCAGGCCGGGCCGCGATACTCGATTGGGCCCCAGGCGGCTGCGGCCTCGTCGGCTGTGCGGGCCTCCTTGGCGCGCCAGGCCTCGTAGCCCACGTCGAGGATCACGGGCTGGGCCATCAAGCGGTCGCCCGAAAGGGCCGCCAGCCTGCCCCGCTCCAGGATCGAATACACGTATTCCATGCCGTACCCCAGCGAGGCCGTGGTGGGGTAGATGACCACGTCGCTCAAGGGGAAGCCGGTGTCGCTGATGAGGATATTGAGCTGCTTGGCCTTGTTGATGTCGCAGGGCGACAGGGCGATGATCTTGTGGCGGTAGGCCTGGGCGGCGGCGGTCAAGGTGCGGTACTCCTGCTCGGTGGCCGCGCCGAGGAGGCAGTTTTCGCCCTGGGCGGCCTCGGCCACGCGGGGCATGACCACCTGGTCCTTGGCCGGCACGTCGCACCCCCAGATCACCAAGGGGAGGTCCACCGCTTCCAGCACTGCGCGGACGGTGGCGGCGGCCCGGTCGGCCGAATAGTCGCCCTCTTCCGGATGGGTGCCCACCAGGCGGAGATTGATCAGGTCGGCCCCCAGTTCTTTGGCCCGCTTGGCCCAGGCGGCCGGGTCGGACCAGACGTCGCTGTACACGTCGGCCAGGGGCTTGGGCCAGTCGGTAGGCGCGATGTCCAGCACGTCGATGGCGATCGCCGGCGGATGGGGCGTCTGGCCATCGAAATCCAGAAAGGCGATGCCCGACGCACCGCCGATGGTGACCGTCCGGCCGCGGGTGCCCCCTTCGGCCGGCGTGGCCCCGATCGTTACCGGATTGATCCGTCCCGACCATTTTTCCCGTGCGTCCGGTAGAGGCATGGCAAAGACTCCTCGGATGGAACTCGAAGGCAAACAGGGTGGTCGCAAACCAGTGGAGCGATCCTTATTTCGTAGGGCGATGCCGGGATGAGGCGGCGCGTGCCGGGCCGCCAACACCTCCTCCTCACAACGCGGTGGGCACCGGGGCACAGAGCAACTCGGCGATCCGGCGCACGGCGACCAGGGCAGGAGTGTCGGCCGGCAACGCGAAGACCGCACCCCCTTGGGCGCCGTTTTCCTCCACCGCATCGTCCTGGGGGATATCGGGGAGGCGCGTGGCGGGCAGTTCGGCCAATTCGCGGGCCAACCACGCGGGAAGCCCCTCGGGGCCCACCCGGGTGGGCAGCACCCGCCGCTGAACGATGCGTACCGGCAACTCGTCGGCCAGGGCCAGTATCCGCCGCACCGCCCGCAATGACGGGGCGGTGGGGTTGAGCACCGCCACCAGGTAGTCCACGTCGTTGGTGGTGCGGCGCGAAAGGTGCTCCATGCCGGCCTCGTTGTCGATCACCACGGCCGCGTAATTCCGGCTCAGGTCGTCCAGCGACTTGCGCAGCAGGTGGTTGACGGCGCAGTAGCAGCGGGGGCCTTCGGGCCGGCCCATGGTCAACAGGTCGAATCCGCTGGCTTCGCTCAGGGCCCGCTGCACCTCGTCTTCCACCACCCGCACCCGCCCGATGCCGCTGGGTGGCGAGCCTTCGGGCTGCGAGCCGCGTTCCCGGATGTCGGCCAGGGTGGTGCCGGCTTCCACCCCCAGGGCCTCGCCGAGGTTAGCGTTGGGGTCGGCATCGACGGCCAGCACCGGCCGGATGCCCCGTTCCACCAGCGCCCGGACCAACAGGGCCGCAAATGTGGTCTTGCCGGTGCCGCCTTTGCCGGCCACGGCGATGGAAAGGGTCATGGGTTCTTGGTCTCCTGGGTTGCCGGGCAAGAGGGCGGGGCAGGCCGCGGCCGGGCCGCCCCCACAGAGGGCCCCTTCAGCCGCCGCGCTACCGACGGGAACCGCGAAAGGTCCGTGTGGGGCAGGAAACACGCCGATGTGAAGCGCTCCATATAGCCCGGATCGGCCATCAGCTCGCGATAGGTCACCCGGTCGCGAATCTCTTTAGCCTCCTCGAAAGCGCTGCGGCGCAGGAGGACCTGCTTGGCCCCGGCCACGGAGCTGTTGCCGATAAAGCGGATGCGGTCTTCGGGCACATCGGGCAACAATCCGATGGCGATGCAATGCCCCAGGTCCAGGCGGTTGCCGAAGGCCCCGGCGATGTAAATCCGCTTGACGTCGTCGAACGACAAGCCGAGCGAGTGGATGAGCGAGTCGGCCGCCGCGTAGATCGAACCCTTGGTGCGGATGAGGTTCTCCAGGTCGGCCTGGCGGAGCACGATATCGCGCGAAGATTGCGATTCTTCGGCCGAAACCAAGAGGAACTCCATCTGCCCCTCCTCGGAAGAGGGGCGGAGCCGGTGGCCGGCCGCCTCGGGCTGGAAGCGCCCGGTGCGGTCGATGATGCCGGCCAGGAAGAGGCCGGCCAATGCGTCGATCAGCCCGGTCCCGCAGACGCCCAGGGGCGGCTTGCCGTCGATGGTGCTGACCGACACGGTAGGCCCGCGGGCCGCGATGCGGACCTTATCGATGGCGCCGCTGGCGGCCCGCATCCCGCAGGAGATCGAGGCCCCTTCGAAGGCCGGCCCGGCCGAGGCCGAGCAGGCCATCAAGAACTCGCGGTTGCCCAGCACCACCTCGCCGTTGGTACCGATATCGAACAACAGCGACAGTTCCTCGCTGCGGTGCAATCCGGAGACCAGGATGCCGGCCACGATGTCGCCCCCCACGTAGCTGCCCACCATAGGCAGCACATAGAGGATGCCGCGGGGATGGATTCGCAGGCCCACCTCGGCGGCCCGGATGGGCGGCGGGCAGGCCGCCACCGGAATGAACGGGTTCAGCCGGATGAGGTCCGTCTGGAGCCCGAGGAGGAAGTGGAGCATCACGGTGTTGCCCGAGGCCACGATGGCCATGATCTCGCTCCGCCCCACCTCGGTCCGCTTCACGAGGTCTTCCAGCAGGGTTTCCACGTCCTGGATGATGGCCTTGTGGAGGGCCTCGGCGCCGCCGGGGCGGCGGGCGTGGTTGATGCGGCTGATGACATCCTCGCCGTACTGGAACTGCGAGTTGTACTTGGCCGCCGCCTCCAGGGTGGCCCCGGTGTGCAGGTCCACCAAGTGGGCCACCACGGTGGTGGTACCCACGTCCAGGGCCACGCCGTAGTTGCGGGCCGACGTGTCGCCCCGCTCGACGCACAGCACCTCCTGCACGCTGCCGCGCACGCCGACCACGGCCGTCACCCGCCCTTCCCAGTGCCAGTTCCACGAGGTCTTCGTGGCTTCCAGCCGCCGCAGGGCAAAGGGGAGTTCGCAGGCGGTCTTCAGGCCCATCTGCAGCGGGCCGGGCACGCGCCGGGCCACGGCCTCGAGGATGCGTTCCTGGTCGGCCGTGGGATCGTCCAGCGTGGGGGCCGGCAGTTCCAGATAGTGTTTTTGGACCAGGGGGTCGAGGGCTTCTTCGGCCGGCCGGGCCGCCGACGGCACGAAATCGCGGAACCGCTCGCTATCGGGCGTGATGCCCACGTAGCTGGTCAGCCGCGACTCGGGGGGCACCTCGACCACCACGTCGCTCTTGGGGACGGTCTGGCAGGCCAGCACGTAGCCGCGCCGGATTTCGTCGCGGGTGAAGAACTCGACGCGGTTGGCTTCGATCTCGCCTTCCTGGACAATGAGCCGGCACTTGCCGCAGGTGCCGTCGCCCCCGCAGATGGCCTCGACATACACGCCGGCCTCGCGCGCGGCGTCGAGCAGGGTCTTGCCCGCCTCGATGGCGATTTCCTCCCCGCCGGGCAGGAAGCGCACGCGATAGCCGTTCATGCCACACCTCATGGGCCGCCGGAACACTCAGGCGGGCTGGCCGCTACGCCACTGCTTCTTGAGGAAGCTGGGGATGCCCGCCGCCTCCTTGGGCCCGACCTGGACGCTCCAGCCCGATTCATCCTCCACGCCGGCCGACAGCACCGCCACAAATCCGGGGATCACCAGTTTGCGGTGCGCGACCTTCTCTTCCACCCCGGATTTCTTGAGGGCCTTGGTGATCGTCTCGGCATTGAATTTGTCGGAAGCCCAGGCCGTCAGCACGCTGGTCCCCTCGGTATCGACGGCGATGATATAGGCCGGCACGCGGCTGGCCTCGACCTCGCCTTCCACCGAATAGTAGCTGAGCGAGAAGTTGGTGGTGACCAGCACGGGCGAATCGGGCCCCACCTCGCCCACGGTATACAGGCGGGGCTCGACGGCGGCCGGCTTCTGCGGGTCGGTGTAGATGTCTTGCCGGGTGGTCAGCACCGGCAGGATCTGCCAGGGCTCGCAGGCATCGGTGATGACCACGGCGGCATACTTGGCCACGTAGATGCCCGCCTCGGCCGCCTGGGCGATGGGGTCGGTTTCGGCGGTGAAGGCCAAAGCGGGGTAGCCCAGCGGCCGGAAGTTCTTCAGCGCCAGGCGTCGGATGCGGCTCAGCGCCTCCAGCGTGGCCTTGACCGAGCGCGTGCCCGGGTCCAACACGAGTTCCTCCACCCCCAGGGCAGCGATCTTGGGGGTAAGCTCGGCCAGGGCTTCGACGCCTTCGGCCCGCAAGGCCAGCGGGCACCGCAGGTCTTTGGCCACCTGGGCGGCGGCCTCGGCCTTGGCGGGGTCGGCGATGTAAAGCAGCGGCCGGGAGCCATCCAGACTGGCCGCCGCACGCTGCAAGTTCTCGGGCCGGGCCGACAGCAGCACGCACGGCAGGCCGGACTTTTCGGCCGCCAGCCGGGCCGCCCGCTCGAACCGCGCCCCATCGCCCGAGGCGTTCTCCACCGCCACCAGGTTCACCCCGATCCGCACCCCCACCCGCTCGAACTGGAGCCGGCCGATCTTCTCGGCCCGCTCGGCCAGGGCAGGCTCGTCCAGCGTGTCGGCCACGCGGATGGCAATGGCCGTGGGCCGGTGGAACTTCTCCTCGTGCCGGTAAAGCTGCGTCTCGTTGCCGATCTTGACCTCTTTCTCCCCGGTGCCGATGGTCACCAACTGGATGGGCGGGCGGGCCGCCGACTCTAGCGCCGCCTTGGCTTGGGGCGTAACGTGCGGGCATTTGTCCAGCGCCACCTGCTTTAGCGCCATCTTCATGGCGAAGGCCAGGCAGGTGGGGAACCCGCATTCCTTGCAATTGGTCTTGGGCAGGTGTTTATAGATTTCCAGGCCGGTCAGTGCCATCGAATCGGTCTCCTGTGATGCGTGCCAAAAGCGGCGGCTGGGGGGATCGCGGCGTGTCGCGGCCGGCAGCGCCTCCCGGGGCCGTGCTGCCACCCAGGCCGCCAGGGATGTACTCACAGCAACGGAGGCAGCGCCAGGGCGGGATGGTCCACCGAGGCGATAAACGCGGCCACCTCCTCTTCGGTTAGGGCCTGCTCTTCGGTGGCGATCTTGTCCAATAGATCGGGGACGCCCAGGCGCTCGGCCTCCTTCTGGAGCCGCCGGCCCACCGCCTCCTTCAGCGCCTTGGGCATCCAAACCAGGCGTTTGGCGCCGCCATCGGCCGAAAGGAACTTGGGGCTGGACAGATACAGCCGCCCCACGCCCACAAAGCCCGGCGTCTGCGCCCCGCCCCCGGTGACCGAGGCCAACTCGCCAAACGTCATGCCGCTGGGCGTCGGCCCCTGGTATTCCCGGTTGACCACCATCACGCCGTTGGCCAGCGGCAGGATGGCCACGATGCACTCGAAGCACCCGCAACTGGTCATCGGCGCTTCCAGCAGGCTGTACGCGCAAAACCGCTCGATCTTGTGGTTGGAATGCTGGTACACGAAGCGGTTGACCCCCTCCCATTCGCCTTTGATGGGGTCGATGGTCCGGCCCTTGGCGATGGGCTGGTTGGGGCCGGTGGGATTGATCTCGTAATTGGCCCGGCCATCGAGCCAGTTGTACGCCCCGCACAGCCCCAGGCGCTGCGGGGTGATGACGCACACGTGGTCCGGGGCGTAGCTCTGGCAGATGGTGCAACTGTAGAAGGTATCGACCGACTCGTCGGTCATGCCCGCCAGCCGGTCGTCGCGGATGCGGAAGGCCTCGCGGGCCTCGGCGATGCGGGCCTTGACCGGCTCCGGTTCGGTGT
>JBBIQF010000175.1:0-12369 GCA_037442445.1 Planctomycetaceae bacterium | reverse complement strand
ATACTCGCCGCACCCCGCACGCTCCTTCCCCTTGAGCATCCGGAAGGCCCCGGGCTGTGAACGGCTACAATCGGCACCGGCACTTTCAACGCCCGCCCTCGGCCCATCCCCTGGACCGGAGGCCCCTCTTGCCCTACATTCTTGAGGCGCCGTAACCCAAAAGCGGCCAGTAAGCTCCCAAGCGCCACGGGAGCCCCCAAGCGCCACGGAAGCTTTGAAACGTCATCTGGTTCTTGAATCGCCACGGGCCTTGTGCCTCCTTGCGGGTTTGCACCATGAACGTCCTGGTCATCCTTGGGCATCAACATCCGGGAAGTTTTTGCCACGCCATCGCGGCAGCCGCTGTGGAGACCCTGCAAGCGGCAGGCCATGAGGTCGTGTTCCACGACCTGTATGCCGAGGGGTTCGATCCGGTGCTGCCCCACGAGGAAATCCCCAAGACCGCCCAACTGCCCCCGCACATCCAGCGGCACTGCGAGGAGGTGCGCAAAGCCGGCGGCTATGTGATCGTGCATCCCAACTGGTGGGCCATGCCGCCCGCCATGCTCAAAGGGTGGATCGATCGCGTGCTCCGCCAGGGCGTGGCCTATGACTTCGGTCCCGAGGGGGTGATCGGCCATTTGAAGGGGAAGACCGCCTTGGTGTTCACCACGTCGAACACGCCTCGGGAGGAAGAGCTGGCCCGCTTCGGCGACCCGCTGGAAAACCTGTGGAAGACCTGCATCTTCGGCTTCTGCGGGGTGGAACGCTTCTGCCGCCGCAACTTTGAACCCATTATCTTAAGCACCTTCGAGCAGCGGACCCAATGGCTGGCCGAGGTCCGCCAACTCGTCGCCCAATGGTTCCCCCCGACAGGCCCGCATCCGTAGGCCCAATAAACCCAACCCGTCCGACATTGGCGACGAGGGGATGGTTGCCTCCTCTGCAAAGGAGCGTAGCGAAGCCGTTCCCCAGGGGTGACGGCCGAGTCTGGCCATCTTCGGCGTTTGCGGCCGAACACCCGGCGAAAAGCCTCGCCCGGCGAGCCAGCCAACTGTCCTGGAGTCTTGCCATCTTGGCGCAACTCAGCGCCTGTCGATCCGTTGGGCTGCACAAGGCGACTTGTTCCCCCAATGCGCACAATGCGTTGCCTTGCAATCGCGGTACCTACCTACCCATGGGGAAAACGGCGAAGGTCGAGCTGTCAACTCGATATCGGGCCTGTCCCGCCCGGTGCCGGCAGGGCCCATTCGAGCGGAAATACTTCTATCGTGGGGGTTTAGCAGGGGACGGGGAATCATGGGCGGCTTCCCGGAAACCGACATATCGCTTGCGCAAGCCGACCCGTCCTCTTGCCATGCTCGCGACATTGCGTATACTGAGATGTACTCATCGGAAGGTTCTCCAACCTGGCACCGAAGCTGCCAGTTGCGGTGAAGTTTGTGCTTCCGGGGGGATTTTGGGGGCCGCTCGGCGTCGTGACGATGCGGGCGGATGGGGTTGGCGGCCTAAAGGGGGAAAAGCCGGACGGAGTTCAGCACAAGCTATGAAACCGGTCTGGAACTGGAGGACCGCCCCGGCAGCGGTGGCGTCGGGTTTTGGGCTGGCCAGGCAGCCCTGGGTCGCGGCAGGGCAGAGGGTCCGCCGCGGGTGTGTTCTTTGGATTTGCCTGGGCGTTTTGGCACTGAGCACAACGGCATCGCTGGCACAAACCCCGCCCGCCAGCGGTGCAGGGCGCGAAGGGTTCGAGCTGCTTCTTGCCGCAGCACGCAAAGCGCCTAGCGCCGTGTCGCCGGAGGATCTGGCGGCCCCCAAAGAGGACGCCGCCCAGGCGCTGGCTCTGTGTCGGGAGGCGGTTTCGGCCGGGATCCACGTTCCAGCCGGGCTCGATGGGCCGGCGCTGGCCGCCCAGTTGCGGCCGTTGCTCCGCCTGCTCCGTACCCGGGCAACTCTGGCACGAGAGAAGCGTGACCCTGCCGCAGCCATAGAGGCGTGCAGCCAGCTTCTTCAGATTGCCCGGGCGTTTGTCGCGAAGGTGGGGCCGTCCTGCCGGCAGGCCGGCTTTGTGGTGGATGGCTATGGCATCGCCGCGCTGAACGAAGCCAGCGCAGTGGCCGACGCGCATGGGTGCAATGTCCTTATCCGCGATGTCGAGCAGTACCTTGGGGCATGGGCGCCGGCAGAACAGGTTTTTCAATCGGGCGAGGGCAAGGCGATCTTGGAGAAAGCGCCGGCTGTGGCTGGGATGCCTCCGCCGGTCGGGAGGCTCACACTGCAAATGAACGTTTACAGGGCGGCTTATCGCATGGCGGCGATCAAGCTGGCCCTGCGCCGCGAGTTTCTGGCATCGGGGCGGTATCCGAAGACCATCGAGGGGCTGGATGTTTCCCACAGGGATCCCCTTGCTCCCGGTGGCCAATCGTTCCGTTACCGCCTGAAATCGGAAGGGTACTTGCTGTACTCTGTCGGCCCGGACGGGACGGACGACGGGGGCCGCGCCAAGACCATTCCGCAGCTTCTTGCGGGGCAGCGGGGCGACCTGGTGTTCGAGGCGGAGCGTTAAAGCAACATGTCCAGCAGTAAAGGGGACGACGATGAGAACGCGTTCATTGGCCAATTGGGGCGTTATCGTCCTGGCTACGGCGGGCGCCGTCATTGCGGTGGGACAGACGCTAGGCGGGGGAATCTTCCCGCCTTGCACGACGTATTATGCCCCGTGCGCGATCGACCCAGCGAATTGCTGCGTGGCGATTAGCACCGAGTTTCACACCAATGCCCCCACGGGCCAGACGCTAAGCGCGATACCGGTCCCCCCGGGGACCAGCCCCCCGCAGTGCGGGGCGCAACTTTACAAGATCCCCGTGGTCGGCTGGTGTGCCTGGCAGATCGGCTTCTGCGGCGGGCCTTCGCACACGTCGGCGTGCGAATAGCCAATTCGGCAATGTGTCGCCGGCGTGGGTTCGGACCCTGGACATGGTAGGCATTTCGAACCCCCGGCAACGGGCGGAACGATACCGGCGCGGGTGAACTCCGTTCCGAAGCGTGTACGATCGCCCGCGGCGTGCCAGAAAAAGGGGAAATCATGACGGGCAGCCATGCGGGAATAGCGATGGCCGTAGGGTATTGCCTCGTAAGCTCGTTGGCCTCCGCGGCTGGGGATAGCCGCGCAAGCGGCGTGCTGGCCAGATGCGAGCACACCGTGCAGCGCATACATTCCTTCCGGTTTCGGGTAACAGGCGAGCTTTTCGAGCCCGACCCGGCCGGGACGAGAATCTGGAGCTCGGCCGGCGAGGTGGTCTATGCCAACGGCAAGTACCTGGCTGCGGCGCATGGTCGCAACTTCAAGACGGGCGAACTGCTGGAGAGCGAGTCTGCTTACGACGGGCAGCGCTACCAGTGGCTGGCCAACAAAGTGCTGGTGCTGTCCTCTGCACCTCGGATTCCCACTGCCTTTGTCTGTCCGAGTCCCATCGAGCTGCCCTTTCTTTTTCTGGGTAGCCACTCTGTTGTCAGCTTTCCTGACATGCGCAGTCCTGCCGTGTGGCGCCAGGAGCGGTTGGTGCAACAAAGCAGATATCTGGGGGTTGAGAGACTGAACGTTGGGGAGTGCCACAAGGTCCAGGTGCCTTGGCTCGGAGGCGGGGATGGCGAAGGAAGTTACTGGACGGTGTGGTTTGCGGCCGAGAAAGGTTATTTTCCCGTCCAGAGTGTGCTGCGGCGTCCAGGCGGCGGTGCGCTGAGAATCGAGGTCCAGGCGTTTCGCCGGGTGGCGTGCGATGGCGGAGACTTGGATTTCCCCGCGAAAGTGGTGCAGGCGGCATCTCCGGCGGCCGGGAGTCGCGGGGCAGCCTCGTATCTCGTGGTGGCGGCAGAACCGGAGAGCATCGAAATCAACGTGGATTTCGACGACGACCTGTTTACGATTCCCGTAACGCGGGCGAACTGGCTAAACGACGTCGATGCGAAGACGTTCGTGCGCGTGGGCGGCGACGTCGCCTCGGTGACAGCGCCTGCACGGAATGTATATTGGGCGGCGCTGCTGGTCCCGGCGATCGTGATTTGCGCCATTGCGGCCTGGTGGGCCGGGCGGCGCAGGAGGCGATGATGCGGCGGCTTTCCGGTGCCCTGATCGTTGCGGCAGGCCTGGGGGTGGCGGCCGGAACCGCCGTGTTGGGCTTCCTCAGGGTGCACAACGGTCCTCGCGTCTCGCTCGAGCAACGCGTGATCGACTTTGGCCAGGTGAGCCCCGGAGGGGCAGCGGAAAAGGCGGTTCGGATCCGAAATGCGGGGCGCGGCGTGTTGCTGATAGAAGACGTCCGTCTGGCTTGCCAGTGTGGTCATGTCAATTTGGATAAGAGGGCGCTTGGGCCTGGCGAAACAGCGACCTTGTCAGTGACGGTACACGGAAATGCATGGCGAGGAATGTTTGAGTCGTCCGTGTGGTTGGTCACCAATGATCGGCATCAGCCGCTTGCTGAGATCGCTGTGCGCTATTCCACATTGCGCGGAGTCTGGACCGAGCCGGGTGCACTAGACTTCGGGCGCGTCTTGCGGGAAGCCTTGCCTGTCTGCCGGTCGGCGGCGGTGTTCATGGATGGATCGCTGGGATCCAGCGCCAAGGTTCGCTCCGTGGAGGCAGATACCCATCTCAACGTCGAAGTCGCATCGAGTAGCAGCGCTCAGGGCTGGCGCGTAGCGGCCCGTCTGCGGCCGAGCGTGCCCTCGGGCCAGTACCGTTCGGAAATCGTCCTGCGGCTCGATAACGGCATAGCGGTACGGATTCCCGTGCATGCCACGGTCCGGGGCGAAGTGTTCGCCGTTCCTCCGGCTCTGGTCGTCGGCCCCCTAGACGGGGCGGCGCAAGGGGTTGTGGGGACAATTCGGGTGGTCCGCCGGAACGGCCCGCTTACCAGCCTCGACGCCCAAGCGTCCGGGCCCCTTGCCGCCATGCTCGATTGTCAGCCCGTGGAAGACCACACGATCCATCTTTTCCTGCGGAGTTCCGCCGCGTTCTGCCAGCGGGCCGAGGGCTGCGTCGTTATCAAGGCGCAAGGACCCGGACTCCCCGCGGAGTCGCTGGCGGTGCCCGTGGTCGTAGTTTTCCAGCCGCCGGTCGATGCCAAAGGGCACTCGGATTGAAACGGAGGGAAGGGCTTACGGTTTTTGGGTTGCTGGCCGTCCAGGCCTGCCTTCTGGCGTACGCCGCAACGCGCCACAATCCGACGATCGACGAGGCGGCACATCTGGCCGCGGGGCTGAGCCACTGGCAGTTCGGCAATTTCCGCCTCTATCGTGTCAACCCTCCTCTGATGCGGATGATCGCCGCTGTGCCGGTACTCTGCGCGGCGCATTCGACGGATTGGCAACCGGCGGGGGGATGGCATCGCCCGGAATTCGGCTTGGGGAGGTCGCTCGTCGTGGCCAATGGCCAGCGCAGTGTCTGGCTGTTTACGCTCGCACGGTGGATGATGATTCCGTTGGCGCTGGCAGGCGGGTACGCTTGCTGGCGCTGGGCGCGTGAGTTGTACGGGGGGCAGGCCGGGCTCGTGGCCCTGGTCTTGTGGTGCTTTTCGCCTACAATACTGGCTTTTGGGCACCTGCTGGTGCCTGATGTCGCTGCGAGTTCGCTGGGGGCAATCGCCGGCTTCTGCTTTTGGGCATGGCTACGAAACCCTAAGTGGGGCAACGCGACGCTGGCCGCGGTGTTTTTCGGATTGGCCCAGGCCGCGAAGATGACCTGGGTCATCCTGTGGGGGCTTTGGCCGATCATGTGGCTTCTGTATCGCCGCGCACTGCGCCATCGCAATTTTCCGGCTGCCTCTCTGAGGCAGCAACTCGGCCAGATGGCGATGATCCTGGTGGGCGGCCTGCTGGTGCTAAACGCCGTTTACGGTTTCGAGGGGACGATGCAGCCCCTTGGCGACTACGACTTTGTCAGCCGGTGGTTCACCGGGCACCAAACGCTGACGATTCCGCCCGCGAAGGGAAATCGTTTTCGCGACACCATTGCAGGCCGCGTTCCCGTACCACTTCCGGCCAACTACGTTGGGGGAATAGACGAGCAGAAGTTCGACTTCGAACACGGCTCTTGGTCCTACTTGCGCGGGCAATGGCGGGAAAGGGGGTGGTGGTATTACTATCTCTACGCCATAGGCGTGAAGGAGCCCCTTGGTGTATTGGCTCTGGCCGGGGTTGCGCTATGCACGATGGCCGCCTCCCCGCGGGCATGGCGGGGGCGCGGCGAGATGGTAGTGCTTGCTCCTGCCGTTGTGCTTTTCCTGTTCGTCAGCTCGCAGACGGGCTTCAGCCATCATATGCGCTACGTGTTGCCGGCTTATCCGTTTTTCTTCGTCTGGATGGGCCGCGTTGCGGGCGTGCCGAAAGGCGGGCCTTCAAGGCCCCCTAGCCCGGCTCGCCGGAGAGGGCTGCTCGTCCTCTTGCTGGCTTGGGCCACCGCCAGCAGCCTGTGGGCATATCCCCACTCGCTTGCCTACTTCAATGAGAGCGTGGGCGGTCCACGCAACGGTCACTTCCATCTGTTGAACAGCAATATCGATTGGGGGCAGGACCTGCTGTACTTGAAGCGATGGCTCGAGGCCCACCCTGCGGTGCGCCTGGACGGGTTGGCGTACGCGTATAGCCGAGCGATCCCGCCGGAGGTCTTCGGCCTCCCCACGGCGCCGGTGCCCCCAGACCCCGGATGGCGGAAAAGCGGTGCGGCATCGGGCGGCCCGCACGGCCCGCAGCCGGGCTGGTACGCGGTCAGCGTCTCGCTCCTCCATGACCGGAATGACCGCTTCAAATACCTCCACGATTTCAGGGCCGCCGCCTTTGCGGGCTACTCCATCGTCCTGTACTGCATTACGCCCGAGGACGCCGGCCCAAAACAGGGGTTGCCATGCACCGGGCGGCCGGAATAGAATCGCCCGGTCTGCCCGGCGCCCTTCGGATGGCCCTCCGGCAGAGACACCAGGGAAACATGCGACCATCCCCGGCGATGGCCGCGGTTTCGGCAGCCGACGCAGCGGGAACCGGACTGTCCTCTTGCGGGGGAAAGCGGCAGCGCCGCTTTTTTCGACCCGAGAGAGGCCGGGATCGGAAACCGTCCCAAGCGCGGGCGCTCGCATGGGGGCAGGGCGCCCCGGAGGCCCCGGCGGCACAGCGGTTTTGTGGCACTTCTGGCATGGAAAGGATACGCACGTGGCGGCGAGTGCGATAACCGAGGCGCGCTATGTGCTCGTTACCGGGGCTTCGAGCGGCATTGGACAGGCCTGCGCGCTGGAGCTGGAGCGCCGGGGGTTTCACGTGCTCGCCGGGGTGCGCGCCGAGGAAGCCGCGCAGGCGGTCCGGGCGGCCGGCTCGCCCCGGCTGGTGCCGGTCCGCATCGACGTGACCGACGAGTCCTCGATCGCCGAGGCGGCGGCCGAGATCGACGCGGCCACAGGTGCGGCCGGCCTATGGGGCCTGGTCAACAATGCCGGCATCGTCGTCCCCGGCCCGCTGGAGGTGCTCCCCCTGGCCCTCTTGCGCCAGCAGCTCGAAGTCAACGTGCTGGGGCAGGTCGCCGTGACCCAGGCCATGCTGCGGATGCTCCGCCGGGCGCAGGGCCGGATCGTCAACATGGGTTCCATCAGCGGCTTTGTGGCTGCCCCGTTTCTGGGCCCCTATGCCGCCTCAAAGCACGCCCTGGAAGCCATTACCGACGCTTTGCGGGTGGAGTTGGCGCCGTGGGGGATCGGGGTGTCGATCGTCGAGCCGCAAAGCATCCAGACGCCCATTTGGGACAAGGCCCGCGCTGCGTCCCATGCCATGTACCAGCAGATGCCGCCCCATGCCGAGGAGCTTTATGGCCCCCTGCTCCGAGCGGCCAAGCGCAACGTGGACCGGTTCGAGGCGCACGGCTTGCCTGTCAGCCGCGTGGTCTCGGCCGTGGTGCATGCGCTTACCGCCCGGCGCCCCCGGCCGCGATACCCGGTGGGATTGCAGACGCACGCGGCCTACCGGGCCTGGCATCTGTTGCCCACCCGCTTGCGCGACGCCATCGTGCGGCGGGAAATGGGTCTGGACTCGTAACCGGGCGCCGCACGCCGGGGAGTGGGTACGCAAGCACGCGGCTATCGCAAAGCGGAGCGCTCCTGTCATGCAGCGGGCGGAGCCTGCCGCACCGCGCTATCGGCCGATTGCGGGCTATAGGTGCCGGCCGGCGCGAGGGCCTGGGCTCTCAGGCGGGTTCGGCGGCGGCGTAGGAGCCGAGGATTTCCAGGCGGAGCGTCTTTTCAGCCAGGGCCCGCAAGGCCCGCCGCACGCGCAGATCGCTTTGGTGCCCTTCCAATTCGACAAAGAACAGGTACGCCCCTTTGGTGCCGGGCACGGGGAACGATTCGATCCAGGTCATGTTGAGGCGATTGCGCTTGAAGACGTTGATGGCATCGGCCAGGCCGCCGGGCCGGTGCTCCACCTGGAACATCAATGCCGTCTTGTCGTGGCCGGTCCGCGGGCTTTCTTGCCCGCCGATGACGGCGAACCGCGTCGTGTTGCCGGGATTATCTTCGATCTGGTCGGCCAGGACGTTCAGCCCGTAATGGATGCCCGCCTGGACGCTGGCGATGGCGGCCGCCCCAGGCTTTTCGCACGCCAGTTGGGCCGCCGTGGAGGTGCTGGTGACCTCGATTGCGCGGGCGGCGGGCAGGTGCCGGGCCAGCCAGTTGCGGCACTGCGAGAGGGCCTGTGGCCGGCTGTAGCCCTCTTTGATTTCGCTCCGGGGGCAGCGGGCCAGGAGGGCGTGGTGGATGGCCAGCTCGACCTCGCCGCAGATGCGGACCGGCATTCGGGCAAACATGTCCAGGGTATCGGCCACGCGCCCGTCGGTGGAGTTCTCCAGCGGCACCAGGCCGAAGTCCGAGTGCCCGCGATGCACCTCCTCGAATACGGCGGCAATGGTGCCCACCGGCACGAAGCGGACGCTCTGCCCAAACCGGTGAATGGCCGCCAAATGGCTATAGCTGTACAATGGACCGAGGAAAGCCACCAAAGGCTCCCGGACCAGTGCCCGGCAGGCGCTGAGGACCTCGCGGAACACGGCCTGGAGGGCGCTGGCGGGCAGGGGCCCCGGGCAATTGGCCGCCCGGGCCAGTACACTGCTGGCACCGGCCAGCCAATCGGTACCGGGGACGTTCCCGGAACCGGTTGCTTTGCCCAACTCGGCCAATTTCAGGGTCAGGCTGGCCCGCTCGTTGATCAGCCGCAACAGCGCTTCGTCGAGGCGCTCCAGCCGCGCCTGAAGGGCGGCCGGTGAAAGCGATTTGGCCCCCCCAGGGGGGCTGCGGTCCTCAGCTTTCGCTTTGCGCTTGGACTTGGACATCGCACGGACCCTCTATTCCCAGCAAGGGGGGCTGGCACGGCCGGTTCGTTGTCAACACGCGCATCACAATTCCTTGTACTTTACCCGATTTGGGGTGTCAACAGACCGGACAGGACGAGTGTGCCAAATTGGCAGCTTTCGTTGGGGGCCGCCGTTTCGGCTCTCCCACGGGGCTGCAAGCTGGCGACATAAGACATTATCTCATATACGCTTATGACGCCATGTGGCCCTGATGAGCCGATCGGCACACGCTTTGCTTGCAAGGTCTATTAAAATGCACCTGCCGCGAAACCCTTCCTACTAGGGATCGAGATATACCCAGAAAGGAGCTACTCATGGCGCAAGGCGAACGCATCATCGGAATCGACCTGGGGACCACGAACTCGGTGGTGGCCGTGATGGAAGGCAAAGAGCCCAAGGTCATTCCGAATGCCGAAGGCAACCGGCTGACGCCCAGCGTGGTGGCCTTCACCGACAGCGGGGAGATCTTGGTGGGCGAACCTGCCAAACGGCAGGCCGTGACCAACCCCAAACGGACCATCTATTCGATCAAGCGGTTCATGGGCCGGCGCCACAGCGAGGTGGCGGTGGAAGAGAAGATGGTCCCCTACCAGGTGGTGGGCGGCTCGGAAGAGTACGTGCGGGTCAGGGTGGGGGAGCGGGAGTACACCCCGCCGGAGATCTCGGCCATGGTGCTCCGCAAGCTCAAGGAGGCGGCCGAGGCCTATCTGGGCCATAAGGTCAACAAGGCGGTCATCACCGTGCCGGCCTACTTCAACGATGCCCAGCGCCAGGCCACCAAGGACGCAGGGCAGATTGCCGGCCTGGAGGTGCTGCGGATCATCAACGAGCCGACCGCCGCCTCGCTGGCCTACGGCCTGGACAAGAAGGAGGCGCAGAAGATCTGCGTGTTCGACCTGGGGGGCGGCACGTTCGACGTGTCGATCCTGGAGGTGGCCGAGGGCGTCTTCCGCGTCATCAGCACCAATGGCGACACGCACCTGGGGGGCGACGACTTCGACAAGGTGCTAATCGACTACGTGGCCGAGGAGTTCAAACGCCAGCAGGGCATCGACCTGCGCAAGGACCCCATGGCCTTGCAGCGTTTGCAGGAGGCGTGCGAGCGGGCCAAGCGGGAGTTGAGCGTGGCCCAGGTGACGGACATCAATCTGCCGTTCATCACGGCCGACGCCAGCGGGCCCAAGCACCTCCAGATGCAGATCACGCGGGCCAAGTTCGAGCAGTTGGTGGACCATCTGATCGAGCGTTGCCGGGGGCCGGTCCACCAGGCCCTCAAAGACGCCAAGCTCACGCCGCGGGACATCGACGAGGTGGTGCTGGTGGGCGGCTCGACTCGCATCCCCAAGGTCCAGGACCTGGTCCGCGAGATCTTCAAGAAAGAGCCGCACAAAGGGGTCAACCCCGATGAGGGCGTGGCCGTCGGCGCCGCCATCCAGGGCGGCGTGCTGGCCGGCGAGGTCAAAGACGTCCTCCTTCTAGACGTGACGCCGCTGACCTTGGGCATCGAAACCCTAGGCGGCGTGATGACCCCGCTGGTGGAACGGAACACGACCATCCCTACGGAAAAGAAGCAGATTTTCAGCACGGCCGAAGACAATCAGACCGCCGTCACCATCAAGGTGTACCAGGGCGAACGCCCCATGGCCGCCGACAACCGCCTGCTGGGCCAGTTCAACCTGGAGGGCATCCCCCCGGCGCCGCGGGGCGTGCCGCAGATCGAGGTCACCTTCGATATCGACGCCAATGGGATCCTCAATGTGTCGGCCAAGGACCTGGGGACCGGCAAGGCGCAGAGCGTGCGGATCCAGCAGTCGGCCGGCCTGTCCAAGGAGGAAATCGAACGCATGCGCCGCGAGGCCGAGGCCCACGCCGAGGAAGACAAGCGCAAGCGCCAACTGGCCGAACTCCGCAACCAGGCCGACAACATGACCTGGCAGCTTGAAAAGCTGATGAAGGAACACGAGGCGAAGCTGCGGCCGGCCGACAAGGACGCGCTCACCTCGGCCATCCAGCGGGTCCGCGAGGCGGCCAAGGGGGACAATGCCGAAGCGATCAAGGCCGCGCTCAGCCAGCTCGAACAGGCCTCGCACGCTTTCAGCAAGAGCCTGTACGAGCGGGCGGGGGCCGCGGCCGGGGCCCAGGCGGCCGGCTCGACCACCGGCAGCGACGGCGGGCCGCGTTCGGCCGGCGGCGATGAGGACACCATCGACGCCGAGTTCGAGGTCAAGGATTAGCCGCCCGCCGGTGCGCCCCAACACGCAATGCCGGGCTGGCAATCCCTGGAGGGACGCGCTCCGTCGCGTCCGCACCTGGCCCGCACACGGGGCGGCTTGCCACAAGGAGGCTTAGAGGAGCACAGCCATGGCATTTCGCTTCGACAAACTGACCATCAAAGCCCAGGAGGCCGTCAGCCAGGCCCAGTCGATGGCCACGGACCGCGGCCATCCGGAGATCGACGCGCTGCACTTGCTTGCCGCCCTGCTGGCCGAGCAAGACGGCATCATCGGCCCCATCCTGGAGAAGATCGGGGCCAACCGGGCACAGTTGGAGCGGATTGTCGAGGCCGAGTTGGGGCGATTCGCCAAGGTGCTCTCCGGCGGCAGCCTGCCCCAACCCAATCGCGACTTCCAGCGCGTGCTGGAGGCGGCGGCACGGGAGGCGGACACGCTCAAAGACGATTACATCTCGACCGAGCATCTGCTTTTGGCGTTGACCAAGGTCGATTCCAAGGCCAAGAGCGTGCTCCAGCTCAACGCCATCGGGCCGCAGGAGGTGCTCCAGGCGATGCGCGCAGTGCGAGGGAGTGCCCGGGTGACCGACCAGAACCCCGAGGCCAAGTTCCAGGCGCTGGAGCGCTACGGCATCGACCTGGTGGAGCGGGCGCGGCGGGGGAAGCTCGATCCGGTCATCGGCCGCGACCAAGAAATCCGCCGCGTCATCCAGGTCCTCTCCCGCCGCACCAAGAACAACCCGGTGCTCATCGGCGAGGCCGGCGTAGGCAAGACGGC
>JBBIQF010000174.1:0-12417 GCA_037442445.1 Planctomycetaceae bacterium | reverse complement strand
CGCTCAGCTCGAGGCGGACCCGGCTGAGCATCGCGGCGGCCGGCAGGGCGATTTCAGCCGATGCGGTTCCGCCGGCAGGGATGCGCAGCGGCGTCTTGCTCAAAAGGCGCACTGCGCCCATTTTCGGGGCTGCCCGGCCGGTGACCACCACTTTCAGTTCCTGGGCCGGGACCAGGTGGTGGTATGCGAAGGCCTGCATCATGTCCTCGGCGGGGACGACCGGGTGGACGACCTCGCGGCCGCCGATGGTTGCCCGGCCTTCCAGTTGCAGGGTATAGGGCTGCGACTCGGGCGGGCCGTAGGCCGTCAGCGTCATGCGGACCTGGTCTTGCCCGGCGGGAATGACGTTGCCCCCCAGGCGGAAATCGGGGGGCGCATCCTTCAGATCCACGGTGATCTCGCCGGAAAAGCCATCGCGGCGCAGCGCGTAAACAGTCAGCGGGGTGGCCACACCGGCCCGCAGGTTGAGGCTGGCCGGCACGACGCGCAGGGCAAAATCGGGCTGCGGCGGAGAGATCCGCAAGCGGTACCCGTATGCCGTGCCCCCCTTGCCCTGGCCATCGCGCAAGATCAAGTAGTACACCCCGTCGCTGAGCAGGGTGAACGAAAGGTAGGAGTCGGCCTGATGGGTGACCAGCCCGGCCCCCTTGTCCTCGTGGTCATCGTTGGCCGCCAGTTCCTTGCCCGAGGCGTCGGTCAGCCGGAGGATCGAGTCCAGCGGCGAATCGAGGCGGCGGGCCATGACCTCGGCCACCAGCGTGCTGCCTGCCCGGCCCTCGAAGGCGAAGACATCCACATCGCCCGGCGCGTCGCTTCGGCCGTTGACGATCACCGGCATGCTGACGCGCTGGGCCCGCTCCGGGGTATCATTGGGTTCGTTTTCCAGGCATTCGGGCAGCGAATCGACCGCGAAGGGGACGGCGTTGGATTGCCGGGGGGCCTGCCCCACCCGCAGCGGATAGATGCCCGCCGCCCGCTGCCGGTTATCGACTGCCAGCGTGCGAAGCGGCAGGTTCCAGCCCCGCAGTTCCATGGTGGTTTCCTGTCCGGCCGGCCCCCCCAGCGGAAAAATGCTGGTTATCCACGGCAATTCGCCGATGGTGATGCGGTACACGAAATCCTCGCGCCCGCGGTAGATGGCGTCCTTGATTTCGACGACATATTGGCCGTCGGCAGGCACCTCGAAGAACAGCACGGGGTCGGGGTTGAAACGGTAATCATCGGCGTAGGCCAGTTCCACGCCTTTGGCGTCGTACAGGGCCAAGGTGGCCTGGAACCAGCCGGGCACGGCATCGGCCAGGTAGGGGATCAACTGGCGGGCGCTGGCCGCGATGACCAGCCGCTGGCCCTTGCGGGCCGCGAAACGATAGCGGTCCACGTCGCCGGGAAGTATCTGGCCGTTGACCACTGCCGGCAGGGTAATTTGGATTTCGGGTTCGGCCTCGGCCGGTGCGCGGAGCACCGCGGTGCGAGCCACGGTGCTGCGCTGCTCGGTGATGGTCTTGGAAGCGGGTTCGGAGAACTCGGGGAGCGGGCCCACGTGGAACACCAAGGGATTGGACAAGGTGGTGGGGCTCCCCACCCGCACCTCGCGCTCGCCGGGCGGAGCGTCGGGGGCAATCGTGATCTCGGCAATCACCAGTTCGCTGATGGCCGGGTTGGCCGGCCGGCGGACGGCCCGCGCGATCTTCTGCCGGATTTCCGCCAGGCGTTTCTCGTCTTCGGCCGTCCACGTCGCCCCGGCGTACTTCTGCTTGAGGGCCTCGATTTCCTTGTCGCGGGCCGCCGGGTCCACCTTGATGCTCTTGGCATTCCGGAAACTGAGGAAGTTCTCCAGCGCCCGGAAATCCTTGCGGGCCACCGCCCGGCGGGCCATCAGCTCGTCCAGCTCGATCCGCAGACTATTGAGTTCCTTGCCCGAGATCGGCCGGACCAGCTCGCGGAGCTTCGCTTCCACCCCGCTGCCGGAGACGAACACCCGGTCCACGCCGGCGAGGAACTGGCCGGCAATCACCGCCTCCAGCGTGGTGCCTTGCTGGCCTCCGGCAGGATACACGTACCCGATGTGCATCCCCCGCTGCTGGCCCAGAGCCGCGGCAGCGAGCACCATCCAGGCGGCGAATCCGCCTGCGGCATAGCGACGAAAGGAAGCCATAGACCCTCCTCGTGCGGCTTGAAGGCCGCGATACAACTTCACCTCGATCTTCGTTGTTGGCGCAAAGCGCAATCGGGCGGTCCCGGCCGCCGCACCGCGCTCGTCGGCCCGAGTCGGTTCGATTCGGGCTACATGATTTCCTTAAGCAGCCCGCCCGTCTTCACGCCATCGGCGGCGGTGGGCAGGGCCGTGGCGACTTGCCCCTGGGGATGGGGCAGTTTCGCCGTGGCATCGATACCCAGCAGGGCGTACATGCTGCCGATGAGGTCCACCGGGTACACAGGCCGGTCCTTGACCTCCTCGCCTTTGGCATCCGAGGCCCCGACGACCTGCCCACCCTTGAACCCGCCCCCGGCCACCAGGACCGAGAACACCCGGCCCCAGTGGTTGCGCCCGCCATTCCAGGGGGCCTCCCACTGGACGCGCGGGGTCCGGCCGAACTCGCCGCAGCACCACACGATGGTGGTTTCCAGCAAGCCGCGCTGCGACAGGTCCTCCAGCAGGGTGGCCAGGCCCCGGTCGAGTTCCGGCAGCTTGCGCTGCATGGTCTGGAAGTGCCCCTTGTGGGTATCCCACCCGCCGTAGTTGATGGTGATGTACGGCACGCCCTTTTCCACCAATCGCCGGGCCAGGAGGCACGACTGGCCGAACGTGTTCCGCCCGTACCGCTCGCGCAGGTCGTCTTTTTCCAGCGACAGGTCGAACACTTTGCCCGCGTCGCCCAGGATCAGGTCATAGGCCTGGCGGTCGCACTCTTCGAGGGCTTTGATTTGGGGGTCGTTGGGCATGGCCCGGGCCAGCGTGTTGAGCTTGGCCAGCAGGTCGCGGCGGTTCTGCTGGCGCTCGGTCGAGACGCCCTGGGCCACCACCCCCTCGACCACGAACGGTGTGCGGGCCGGATCGCCCCCGGTAGCAAATGGCTTGTACCGGGTGCCGAGGAATCCGGACTCCGAGAACCGGCCTTGTGGCTGCGTGAGCACGATGTAGGGGGGAATGAGGCCCTTGTACCCGGCCCCGTATCCCCGGAACAGCGAGACCACAGCGCCGACGCAAGGATAGACATCGCGCCCGCCGGGCTGGCGCGCGGTCTGCACCATGTAGGCGGCCGTCTCGTGTCCATTGTTGCCATGCGTCATGCTGCGGATGATCGAGTACTTGTCCGCCAGCTTGGCCAACTGGGGCAGAAGCTCGCCGATGCGGATGCCATCCACGTTGGTGGCGATGGGGTTGCGCAGCGGTCCGGTGAAGTCGGAGCCGGCATCGGGCTTGGGATCGAACGTGTCGATGTGGCAGGGCCCGCCCCACAGCCACACCTGGATCACCGAGCGGGCCTTGGCCCCCGGCCGGGCCGGCGACGGCGTCGGCAGGCCATAGGCGGTGACGTGATTGCCCAAGATCAACCCCACACCGGCGGCCAGCCCGCCGCGGAGCACGTCGCGCCGCGACAGCGGCCGGCCCAGGAAGCTCTCGATTTGCCGTTGTTTGATGGGATCCATGATACGCACCTTCCTGTTTGCAAGTCTGGATTCGGTGGACGTGAATTGGCTGAAACCCCGCGGGTGGCCGCTCGCCGGCCCTGGTCCGCCGCGGGGCGGCCGGACCCGGCTCTATGGCTTGCCGCTAGTGCCGATATAAAAACTCCGCGCTATTGATCAATGCCCACGCGATGTCGATGGCCGCCTCCCGCCGCGAGCGGGACGATTGCACGTACTCGGCCACGGTGCGCAACTCCTCTTCCGTGGGCCTGCGGGAGAGAATCGTCAAGTACAGGGTGTTGACCACATCCAGGGGCTGCGCCGCAGGGGCCGCTGGCGCCGCGCCCCGGAAGGGGGCCGATTTGGCGAATCGCCCGCCTTTGCCCCCCTTGGCCGCCTTGGCGAACTTGAAGGCCGGCTTCGGCGTCGCGGCCTGCAAGATTTCTTGAAGCTTCGGCCCCTGCTCCAGCTTGCGGAGGATATGGCTCGAATTGAGCAAGTGCAGCCGCTGGTCCGGGGTGGGCCGGTTGTTCCGCTCCGCCTCCAGCCCCGTATCGCGGGGGGGCCGGCCAAACTGCTCCAGAAACGCGCTGGTGATGCTTCCATCGGGCAGGGCGATCGACCGGAAGCCCTCGGGGATGTACGTAAACGGTTCCGGAATCGCGCTGGAATAGCTCTCCGTGGTGCCCGTGATCTGGTTCAAAGCGTCGATCAGCACCTCGGCATCCAGGCGGCGGATGCGATAGAAGGCGAAGTTGGCCTCGGCCTCCGGCCGGTCGCTGGGCGGCAGCGACGAAAGCTGATAGGTCTTCGAGTTCAAAATCAGCCGGAAAATGTGCTTGAGGTCATAGCCCGAAGCCACCAGTTCTTGCTCCAGGTACGCCAGCAGCTCGGGATTGCTTGGCGGATTGTCGGGCCGCAAGTCGTCGGGCTCGTGGACGATGCCCCGCCCTAGCAGCCACGACCAGGCCCGGTTGACGATCGCCCGGGCAAACCAGGGGTTTTCCGGCCGGATGAGCCAGTCGGCGAACACCTGCCGGGGGTCCTGGTTCGGCCCGATGCGTGCCGGCGTGCCGTCGGGAAATACCGGCGTGCCCTGGATGGGCTTGGTGGGATCGAAGGCCACGATCTCCTCTTTCCACTCGCCGGTGCTCTTGTAGCTGATTTGGGAGAAGAAGGCGGCCATGCCGGCCAGGCGCTCCTTGGGCCACTTCTCGGCCCGCGTGCCCATGAAGGTCAAGGCCACGGCCCGGGCCAGCCCCTCGGGGTCCCGGCTTTGGACCGCCCGGTAAAAGTTCACCTGCGGAACCCGGAAGTTGCTGCCGCTGGAGGTCAGCAGTTCCCGGGCGAATTGGTTGTACGGCATGTTCGACCGCAGGCTGGACCGCACCCACCGATGATAGGCCTGGGCCGCGTTGGGCCACAGGTTGATGGGGAACTCGGCCTTGATCCGCAGCAGATCGCTCCATTTCATCGCCCAGTAATCGGCGTACTCGTCGCGCTCCAACAGGCGATCGACCAGCGCCGCCCGCTTGCGCGGACTGACATCCATGAGGAACCGCCGCACCTCCTCCGCCGGGGGCAGCGTCCCGATCACATCCAGGTACACCCGCCGCACGAAGACCTCGTCGGAGCACAAGTACGCCGGCCGAATGCCCAGTTGCTTCAGCCGGGCAAACACCAACTCGTCGATCTTGCCCTGGGGGCGGACTTCGCCGGGCAACTCATACGGAATGACCGGCCCCGTGCGGGGCGCTGCACCCACCAAGACGGCGCTGAATGCCGCAGCAGAGATTAGCCAGCTCATGATGTTTCCAGTTTGAACGACCCAGATCTGGGGTCCCGCCGCTGCGAGGGACCGCGATAAGCCCCCTCGATATTGGATTCAACCCCCCGGCAACGCACAAGTTCCGCGGCCCGCCGGCAATTTCCATAAATCTTTCACCGGCAGTACAAGATTCCTAGTGCCGGCCCCGGACTTCAAGACCGCCGGCCGGCAGCCGCTGGACTGTTCCACCAAAACGGATGGCCCGCTACCCACCTATAAAGCGATGTCCGCGCGAAGATCGCAGCGGGCCTGGCCGCCCCCTCCTTATGGTTGTCGGCTGAACGCACAGCGCCCTGGGGTCCTCCGGGCTCAAGCGTGAGGGCCGAAATGGGCGATGCCATCCGTGGGGAAGCGGCCCCCGGTTGCCCGTTACGCTGGGGCTGCGTAAACTGGCGCGTGTCGCGGCTTTGCAACTCGTAGGCTGCGTGCCGGGCACGCACGCGCCAACCGTGAGCCGGCGGGTTCATCGCGGCGGTGTCGGTACGCAGCTTGGCGGGTTGGTCATCGGCGCGTTCGACACTTGGCTTTCGTCATTGGTCGTTGGTGCTTGGTCATTGGTCATTCATTCGACATTTGGCTTTCGACATTCGTCATTGGTGGTTCCCCGGCGGGATAAGCCCGCCGGCTCGTAGGGTGCGTGCTCGGCACGCATCGCAAAACTGATAAGGCGGAGGTGGCTACGATGTCGAGAGATTGCCCGCGATTGGCCACTGAGCGGCGCCAGTTTCTCAAGCACTTGGCCGTGGGAGCGGCAGCCATGGGGGCCGCGGTTGCCCGCGCGGCGGAGCCGCCGTCGCAACCGGCTGCCGACATGCCCACCATCCAACTCGGGCCCCACCGCATCAGCCGGTTGGTGGTCGGTTCCAACCCTATCCTGGGTTACTCCTACATGGGGCCGCATTGCGATCGCCACATGCGGGAGTACTTCACCCCGGAGCGGACCGTGGAGTTCCTCCAGCAGTGCGAGCGCCACGGCATTACCGCGCACCAGTTTTCGACGGTCGATCGCCGGGCCGAGGACCTGCGCAAGCTGCGCGAGGCCGGCTCCAAGATGCTGCTGATTTGCCTGCATTCGGAGCGGGACAAGATTCGCTCGGCCATCCAAGAGACGCAGCCCATCGCCATGGTCCATCACGGCGGCGCTACCGACCGCCTGTTTGCGGAAGGCAAGAGCCAGCGGGTCCACGATTACGTCAAGGCGGTGAAGGATGCCGGGGTGCTGGCCGGCGTCTCGGCGCACAACCCCGACTGCATCAAGCGCGTGGCCGACGAGGGTTGGGAAGTCGATTTCTTCATGACTTGCTTCTACTTCCTTACGCGGAAGATCGCTAAGGTGGCCTACGAGACGCCCACCCTGGAAATCACCTACCCGTTTTTCCGGGACGATCCCCTGCGGATGACCGAGGTGATGCGGCAGGTCAAACAGCCGTGCCTGGGCTTCAAGATTCTGGGCGCCGGCCGGCTGTGCGCGGACCAGGAGAGCGTCCAGCGGGCCTTCCAGTTCGCGTTTGCGCATATCAAGCCGACCGACGGGGTCATCGTGGGCATGTACCCGCGGTTCTTCGACGAGGTGCGCGCCAACGCCGAGTACACGCGCCGTTTCGGGCAGGTCAAGGCGGCCGTGTCGTAAAACCCACGGGCGTGCCTGGAGGGACGCGCTCTGTCGCGTCCGCCATTCCCCGTTGCGTCCGGCGTGTTTGCAATCGCCTGCCCGGCCACGACCGAGCGTGGCCCTCCAATGGTACGTGGCCCTGCGGCTAGCCGGGCAACAGGGCGTCCAGCGCGGCCAGTAGCTCGTCGATAGCTCCGGGGTCCGGAAAGGCATAGGTGGCGTGGACCTCGGTGCCCACCGCCACGGGCAGGCCGCCGAGTGCCTCGACCGCGCTGAGGGCCGGCTGATCGTTGGCGGCATCGCCGGCGTACAGCACGAGGGCTTCCGGCCCGAACACCTCTTGGGCCAGCCAGCGAACGGCGCTCCCCTTGTCCCAGCCGACGTCGGGATAGATTTCCAGCGCCTTGGGGGCTGGCACCACGCGGACCGGCACCGGGCAGCCGTCCAGCACGGAGGCCAGCGCTGCGTGAAGCGGGGCGATACGCTCCTCAGGCACTTGCCGGTAGTGCACTGCCAGGGCGAAATGTTTGTTTTCGACCCATGCGCCGGCAAAGGGGGCAACAACCTCGGCCAGCCGGCGGTAGAGGGCCGCCACGGTGCGGCGGACCTCGTGGGCCTGGGGATGAGTGCCGGTCTTGCCGAACAGGTCCCATTGGAACCCGCCGGTCCCCACGTAGAGGACGCCTTCCAGGAGGCACATGCGGCGCAGCTCATCGAGGCTGCGGGCGCTGATGATGCCCACCGCCACCTGGGGGCGGCGGGCCAGGCGTGCCAGGCGCCGGCGGGTTGCGGGCGAGAGTTTGGCCAACTCGGGCCTGGGGCGTACCGGCACCAGCGTGCCGTCGTAGTCGAACAACAGCAAGAGCGGCCGGCCGGCGGCGTAGGCTTCGCGGCAGCGCTTGAGCACCTCGGCCAGGTGGTCCCGGCATGCCCGCGCCCCGGGGCCGCTTTGTTGCCCGGAGATCATACGAGTTCTCCTGCCGACTGGTCGGCCATCTCGCCTTCCAGCATGCCGGCCGCGGCACGATCGCTAGCCAGCCGGGCCACCTGCGAGAGCAGGGTGCCGGCCCAGCGGTAGATGTTGTTCTCTTCCACCTGGGCCCGCATCCGGCGCATGCGCTGCTGCTGTTCTTCCAGCGGCATGGTCAGCGCCCGGTGCAAGGCCTCGGCGAACTCGTCCACCGCATACGGATTGACCAATAGGGCATCGGTCAGCTCGCGGGCGGCCCCGGTAAACGGCGAGAGCACCAGTACCCCCCGGCAATCGTCCCGGGCAGCCACGAACTCCTTGGCCACCAGGTTCATCCCGTCGTGCAGCGAGCTGACCACGCACACGGCGGCGATCCGGTACAGGAGCACCACCTGTTCGGTATCGAAATGCTCGTTCAAGAACACGATCGGCCGCCAGGTCAACTGCCCGTGCCGCCAGTTGATCTCGTCCACCTGCCGCGACAGTTCCTCGTTCAGCCGGCGGTAGGCGGGGATGTGGACGCGGCTGGGGGCGCCGACCTGCACGAAGGTGAACTTGCCCCGCAGCTCGGGGAAGAGGGTCAGCAGGCGGTCCACGGCCGCAAAGCGCTCGGGGATGCCTTTGGTGTAGTCGGCCCGGTCCACGCCCACGATCAGGGCCACATTGCCCAGGCGCAGGCGGCGGCGGAAGCGGGCCTCGGCCCAGGCCAGGTTCGCCGGCAGCGCCGCCGAGACCGTTTCCGGGGCGATACTGATGGGGTACGGCCGCACCAGGGTCGTATGCCCGCCCCGCGTGACCGAGAAGTGCTCCAGGTCCACCTTGCACTCCAGGCCCCGGTCCCCCGTCTCCAGGAAGTTGGTGCAGTGGTACTGGATGTGGAACCCCAACAGGTCGTTGCCCAGCAGGCCATCGAGAATGTCATCGTGCCAGGGGCACACGCGGAACGTCTCGCGATTGGGCCAGGGGATGTGCCAGAACTGGGCGACCACCAGGTCTTCCCGGGCAGTGCGGAGCAATCGCGGCAAAAGCGCAAAGTGGTAATCCTGGATGAACACCAGCGCCGGATCGGTGCCCACTTCCTCCAGCACGGCATCGGCGAACTTGCGGTTGACGGCCTGGTACTGTTCCCAGTCGGCCCGGTCGAACCGGGGCCGGGTGTAGGCCACATGGCACAGAGGCCACAGCGCCTCGTTGGCAAAGCCGTAGTAGTAGCCCTGCTCCTCTTGTTTGGTCAGCCAGACCCGGCGGAGGGTGTAGGCGGGGGCATCGGGGGGGACGGCCACGCGGTCCCGCTCGTCCACCACCGCCTGGTCGGCATTGCCGCTGCCGTGGGCGACCCAGGTGCCGCCGCAGACGCGCATCACCGGGTCCAGGGCGGTGGTCAGGCCGCTGGCCGGGCGCACGCACCGAATCTCGTCGCCATCGTACATGTGTAAGTAGGGCTCGCGGTTGGCCACCACCACGACTTTCAGCCCGCCCAGGCGCTGGCGGACCAGGTTTTCCAGCCGTTCCTGAGTCCAAGGCATAGCTCGCCTCCTTCAAGCGGTCAGCACCTGGGCGCCCGGGTTCTCCAGGCAGAGGAGCATGGTGAAGTAATCGCGCAGGTGCCGGGTGAGAAGAAAATGGTCACGCACGAACTCGTGCCCCGTCCGCCCCATGCGCTGGCGCTTCTCGGCGTACCGGAGCAGCCAGCGGATGCGGTAGGCCGCGCCGGCCGGCGAATACACCAGAAACCCCGTGTGGTAATCGTGGACCTGGAGGGTGATGCCGCCGCAGGCCCCGCCGATGACCGGCCGGGCTTTCCACAGCGCCTCGGTCACCGTCAGCCCGAACCCCTCCCGAAGCGATTTCTGAAGCACCACGGTGGCCGATCGCTGCAATGCGTTGATCGCCCGGTGCGAGTCCGGCGGCAGCATGAGCACTTTGATGTCGGGATCGCCCTCGGCCTGCTGGCGGACCTCCTGGAGGACCTCGGCCCCTTCGGGATCGTCGTCGGCCGGGCCGCCCGCCAGCACGAGCTGCAAGTGCCGGTAATAGGGTTTGACCAGCCGGTACGCCGCGATCACCCCCAGCGGGTCCTTGAAGCGGTCGAAGCGCGAGACCTGCACCAAGAGCGGCCGCTCGGGATCGATCCCCAGCCGCACCAGCGTCTCCACCCGCTCCGCCTCGGGCAGCGCGCAGTTCTTGTCGCTCAAGGGGTCGATCGAGGGGGGGATGAGGAACATGGGGCAGCCCAGCGGCCGGGCGAAAGCGGCCATCGAAAACACCGCCGCCTGATAGTGGCGCATCGCCCCTTCGAGGTACTTCCATACGTCGCGCTGCGGGCGCGAGGCGTCGATGTGGCACCGCCACACCCAGCATTTGACCCGCCCCGGCGGCACGAACTCCGGCAGATACGCCGGCTGCGGGTCATGCACGAACACCACGTCCGCATCCAGGTCCAATCGCCCCGCGTTCTCTCGGTTGACCTCGTAATGCAGGTCGAAATCGCTCCGCCGCAAATGTACCGGCTTGCCCTGCAGCGCATTGTGGAAACCCTTGGTCACGCGATAGAAGTCGGGCGGGCCGGTGATGACTTCCCAGCGGGCCGGAATGCCCAGCTCGTTCATCAAGGGGACCATCCAGCCCAGGATTTCGGCCACGCCGCCCCCTGTCCGCGTGGAGTTGACGTGCACCACGCGGCGGCCGGCCAGATGCCGCGCCAGTTGGCGCAGGCGCTGCATCTCGCGATGGCCGATCACCTCCTCGTAGCGGGCCAGCAAACTCATGCGCTCGTCCCCCGTACCGCCGTTTCCGCAAAGTAATTCGCAAACGTGTTTCGCAGGGCCTGCCGCAACTGGCTGAGGTTGAGGAAATAGAAGTCGATGGCCCGGATGTCGGCCACCAACTGCGGGTTGGCCTCGCACTGTTCGAGCCACAGCGAGAAGTCGTCGGTCTGGCCGCCCGTGCGGCGCCGGGCCTCGTGCACATGGTAGAACAGCGAGCGGACCGGCATCCGCTCCAGGGCTTCTGCCAAGGCCGCCGGCGTGGGAATCCGCTCCCCCGTGTCGTAGGCCACCAGGCGCGACTCGACCAGATACAGTTCCAGCCCCGGCCGGCACCAGGGGATACGCTCCAGCCCCCACAACCGCTCTTCCAGCACGTTGAGCAAAGCGGCGCGCAACTCGGCGATGCTGGCGTACTGGTAAGGGTCGATCAGGCTGAATTGCTCGCCCAAGATGTGGTCGCCCAGCCCGCTCCAGCACCACCGCGCCAGGTCGTTGGGGAACTCGTTCAGCTCGAAATAGTCCTCCAACGCACAGCGCATCATGTGGTGTTCCAGCACCGCGTCGGGCACGGTCCGCACCGCCTCGAACAATTCGCGCAAGTTGGAACACACCCGCCCGGTAGCACACCGTGCCAAGGTGCAATCCAGAACCGCAAACGGCTCGACCTGGTCCATACTGCTTGCTTCTCCTCGCACGCTGGCGGCCGGCAATCCCGCCCCTGGCATCGCCGGGGCGCGGCTGCGACGGCACGCCCGCGCATCCTCGGTTGCCCGCCCCAAGGTGCTACCGATGTCCTAGGCCAAGGCGGGCCAGGCCACAGCCCGCCGGCCGGCCCCTGGAATCGGTCACGGGTAATGCCCGGGCCCCGGCAACACGGGGTGCGGCGTTGCTCCGAGCGGCGCAAGCATCGCCGCGACACGCTCGGCCAGCTTCCCCGGCGCCACGGGCTTGAACAGCAAGTCGCCGACCGGGTATGGCGCAAGCCGGTACAACAGCGATGCGTTCCGCCGCGCCACCATCACAATCGCCGGAATCAGGCGCAGCGGCGATTCCTCGCGGCACACCGCCAGCACGCCATCGCCGCCCCCCCACGGGATCTCCGCGTCGATGACCAGCACATCGGGCTGTGCGGACCTCAAACGCTCCACGCACTCGATCCCGTCGCCCGCGGTCAACACCGCATAGCCCGCCGCCTCGAGCTCCCGGACATGGGCGCCCATTGCGGTTCGGTCTGCCTCGGCCACCAGGATGCAGGGGGGTCGGTTGGGCACCCGCATGATGTCCTACCTGTAGCCAAAATCAAGCCGCCACCTTGCCCGCGAATGGACTGGCCTGCGGCGGATGGGCCAGTTCCTAGCCATCGGAAGGCAAACGCACGAACGTGCGGTGGATTTATTTGCAGGCAAAGCGGCTATTAGGGATCACTACCGCCGCGCCGCCTCTTTTGGCAAATAGCGTGCCGGATCGTGGCGCCGCACCCGAATCGCGACCAAACCGGCTTTACGACAAGCGGTTGGAATACGTAGGCCGAACCTGGGGCGATACTACTGTCGGGTGGAACGGGAGAACCGGCCGGGAAAAATTTCTTCCTCGGGGGAAAATTCCAGAA
>JBBIQF010000173.1:0-12466 GCA_037442445.1 Planctomycetaceae bacterium | reverse complement strand
GCCCTGTACGCCGGGGATTTCGTCGCCCTAGGCCGGGCGATGATCGAAAACACCGAAGCCCAGGCCAACCTCCACCCCGATCTGGTCAGCCCCAAACACCAGGCGGTTATCGAGGTGGCCCGGCGTCACGGTGCGCTGGGGTGGAAAGTCAACGGGGCAGGCGGCGATGGCGGATCGGTGACGCTGTTGGGCGGGCCCAAGGCGGCCGAGAACCGAGCCATGCTGCGGGCCATCGTCAGCGAGGTCCCCGGGACGCAAAACATCCCAATCTACCTGAGCCCCCGAGGGCTCCGCGTCTGGGAGTGCCCCGTGCAGTAAGAGACTACCCCGAGTGCATACGGTTAGCGAGCTCATGGAAGCGGGGAAATGGCCCGAGGTGGGGCGCGCCCACGGGGCCCAAAAGCCGGAGCGATGAGCCCGTCCCCCGAGCCGGGCCCCCGAGCCGGGCCCGTAAGGGCCCGGTGAAGTTCGCAGCCCGTTGAAAAAGTCGTTGTTGGATACACGGCCACGCGTTTTTCCCCGGAAACTTGCAGGCCGCCGCAGCAGCAGCCGGTTTTATCAATGGGCGGCCAGCCATTGACCGACGCCCGTTTACGGGCGTTTGCCGCCTCTGGCGGCCAGCAGGCCCGGCGTTCACGCCGGGTCGAGTTTGCCGTGCCTCGATAGTGGCCCAATCTTGTCGTGGGTCCATTTGTCAGGCCCGTTTACGGGCCTCCTTCTCTGGCGGCGCGAAGCGCCGCCGCAGGGCAGCGGAGGCGGCAGATCGGCGTACGCGAGCGAGTTGGCGAAGGAGCCCCCTGAAGGGGGCTGACATTGCGGCGGATCGGCAGCCGAGACTCTGCGCGGCAGCCGAACCCGGCCCGAAGGCCGGGCCTATAAGGCGCCTGTCGGCGGAACGGCCCGTAAACGGGCCTCTTTTTGGCCGATGGCGAAGAGACTGGACGCTATGGGAGCCGAGGACGGGGGAAAGGCCCGTACACGCCCTCTTTTTTCGTCGGCGCGGCGTGCGGCCGCTCGGCCTCAGCGGCACCATCGGCTGAGAAATCGCCAAGCGGGCTTCACTGGGGCGGGCTTTGGGGCCGCGTCTTGCCGCAGACCCAACCCGGAAAGTTGACCGGTTGCACCGGTCGCGCGGGCCATCCCGAAAGGTGTGGTACGCCGCCATGCCCTGCGACGATTCTACGAACTGCCAAGGGCCCGCGGGAAAGGGCCTTGGGATGGGGCTTCGCCCCCTATTTTCAGGGAGGTCCCGATGCGCTGGGCACGTGTGGTGTTTGGATTGTGCGTCCTGTCTGGCTGGGCCCAAGGGGCGCCTCAAGCCGTGGCGCAGTGCGGCTGCGCACGCTGCCGGGGGGGATTCCTGGAGAGCATCGCCCAAGATTACGCCCAGCGAAACCAATGGCCGTTTCCCTACGTCTGTGCCGACCGCGAGGCGGTACGGGCCCCATTTGCCATCATGGTGCACAATGGGTGGCGGCGGCAGAACTTGCTCTGCGAGGAGCACTTCAAGGAGGGCACCGCCGAATTGACGGACGCAGGCCGCCTGAAGATCCAACGCATCATGACCGAGGTGCCTGCCCCTCACCGCACCATTTACGTCCGCCGGGCCGACTCGCCAGAGACAACGGCCGCACGCATCCAGGCCGTTCAAGAACTGGCGGCCAAGTTCTCGCCCGACGGCACCCCCGCGGTGGTGCAGGAAACCACAGTGGCCCCGGCGGGGTGGTCGGCAGAGCGACTAGACAGCATCAACCGCAAGTTCCATGCGGCTGTACCGGTACCGCAGTTGCCTCCGCCCCAGAGCAGCCAAAGCAGTAGCGGCCAAACGCAGAAGTAGGCGACTCACTCGGGCAGCCCGCGCCGTGAACCAGCACAAGGCGGCTCGACCGTAGCGGAACGCAAAACTGGAGGGAGGCTGTCCCCGCCAATAGTGGTACGTCATCGCCTGTCGGCAATGTCGGCTTAACCTGCAAACTCGTCGCCATCCGAAGATTCGATTTCAGCAGGGTTCCAAGTCGAGTCGATAGAACACACCAGCGGGCTCAACTGGGCGCTGGTCCGTCACGGAGGACGCCAGGGTGACGTACAACCCGCGTGAAAAACCCTACTCGCTTCGGTTTCAAGGCGCTTGGATTGTTGTCTTGCTCATCGCCGTCTGTGCGGGCGATTGGGGCAAGGAGTTTGATTCGGGGCGGGCCATCGGGGGCGAGGTCCCTCGCCGCTTTTCGGTTTTGCCCGCCGTAGGTACCGACGATCGCGGCCCGGCACCCATCCGCCTGACGGCCGAGCTGCTCAAAGAGCCTGCCGAGGCGGTCAAGAAAGGCGTGGACCGGCTGGCCCAAGCGGTCTCACCGGCCCCGCCGCCCGAGCCTGCCGAAGACCCCACCTCGCTTCGCAGCAAGGCAAAGGTCAGGCCAGAACTATACATTGCCGCCGCCCAGGTGCACGAGTCGGCTGGCCGACTGGCCCAAGCTGAAAGCGCCTTCCAGCAGGCCTTTCGCCTTGCGCCGCGGCACCTGCCCACCCACTTGGCCTACGCCCGATTCAAAGACCGGCAGAACCAGAGCCGCGAGGCCCTGGAAATCTATCTGCGACTGGCCCAAGAGTATCCCAACGAGGCCACGGTCTTCAACGACCTGGGCCTGTTCTATGCCCGGCGGGGGATGAACCAGGAGGCTATCGCCGCCTTCGAGCGGGCGGTCCAGTTGCAGCCCAAGCGACAGCTTTACCGCAACAACCTGGCGGTCGTGCTGGTGCAGCACGGGTCGCTGGAGCCGGCACTTGAGCAACTGCTGGCCGTTTACACCGAGCCCGAGGCCTACTACAAACTGGGCTACTTGCTTCAAAAGAAGGGGGAGCAAGAGCTGGCGCTGGAGTACTTCGGTCGGGCATTGCAACTGAACCCCGGCATGGTCGAGGCCCAGCAATGGTACGGCCACTTGCAGCGTCAATTGGCCCGCCGGGGGACGCCGCCGCAAGTCCAAGCGGTCCAGCAGGATACGCTGCCCTTGCCGCCAGCCGATGGCCCGGCGATTCGCACTGCCCAGCGTGGGGCCCCGCCGCCCGCAGATATCGCCCTGCCCCCTAGCGGCGGCAAGTCCACCGTTGGTGGCGAATCGCCTGACGCGGCTGGTCAAGCGTTTGGCGCAGGCCCGGCCGGGGCACTTCCGATCCCCGGGGAACCGGTCCGCCAGTTGCCGCCCATGCCCAGGCGGCTGCCTTCCACCCAAACGGAGGGCAGTTTAGACGACGAGAACCTTCCGCCGATGCCGCCGCCCCCCAAATCCGAAGGCGATAAGCCCGCATCCCCAAAACAGCAACCGTCGGCTCGGGCAGAGCTGCCCGACGCCCCTCTGCCGCCGGTCTCGCGGGCGGTGCGGCTTCCGCCAGTATCACCCAACGGGGTCCGCCACATGCCGCCCGTGGGGCCATAGGCTGCGACTTCGGTCGGCCGGAACCGGTGCGCACACACCTGGGCGACGAAGAGGCCCCCAAGCGGTTGGGTCTTGGCCGATCTAGGCGAACCGGGCCCTAAGCGCCTGGGGTCTTCAAAGTACCCGCTTCAGCCGGCCGAGGAAAAGCGGGCAAAAACGCACGGGGTTCCCCCCGCGGCGGCGGTTTGGTAGACTTCTCGTTGGCTCTGGTCAGACGGAGGTGGGCAGCAGGCCCCACGGCGGTTGTTACCACCGAGGTCCTCACCACCGAGGGGCAGCCCCCCATGGCCGGGGCACCGCCCGGCGCAAGGCCAGCGTAGCTCAATCGGCAGAGCACCGCATTCGTAATGCGGGGGTTGCGGGTTCGACTCCCACCGCTGGCTCTTCGGGTGTTAGCCATTGTAGGTTGTTTGGCCTGGACGAAGGAGGCCACTGCGAATGCCGCAAGCGCTGGAGTTCGATTTGAAGCAGGCCGTCTTGTTCAACGGCACGTTCGGGCCGCGCGAAATCCAGCAGATCAGCCAAGCCATCTCGGCCGACTACTCCCAATTCCGCTTGCTCCGCGACGCCGTGGGAGAACTGGAAGCCCGGGAAGACCAGAGCCCGGCCAGCAATGTCCGCCTGGGGGTGTGCCTGTACTTGCTGGGGCGCTACCATCGGGCGCTGGAGGCCTTGCGCAAGGGGGACGGCGGGCCGCTGGCGCATTTTTACCTGGCCAAGACCCTTTTTGCCCTCCAGAGGTACCTGGAGGCGGCCGAGGAGTACCAGCGGGCGCGCCAGGCCGGCTACAATGCCGACGACTGCGCTTTGGGTCGGGCCGAGGCGCTGCGGTATGCCGGCCGCCCCATGGAGGCCCTTCAAGTCCTCGATAGCCTTTCGGGGGCCGTGGAACAGACCGCCGAGTACTTGTATCAGCGCGGGGCCACCGTGGCGGCCATCGGGGGCAATCCCCAGGAGGTGGTGGCGTTGTATGAGCGGGCGGTCGAGGCCGATCGCAACCACGCCGGGGCCTTGTTCGGATTGGCCCTGGAGAACGATCGGCGGGGCAACGACGATATCGCCCTGGAATTGTACAAGCGTGCGGCGGCCCGGTTTCCCAGCCATGTCGGCGCGCTGTTGAACCTGGGGATCATGTACGAGGACCGCGAGCAGTACGATCGGGCCGCCGCCTGCTACCAGCGGATTCTGGACGCCTACCCCAACCATCCCCGCGCCCGGCTGTTCCTCAAGGATTCGCAGGCCGCTGGCGAGATGTACTACGACGAGGAGGCCCAGAAGAAGCGGGACCGGATGAGCCAGCTCTTGAACATCCCGGTCACCGATTTCGAGCTGTCGGTCCGCAGCCGCAACTGCCTCCAGAAGATGGGGGTGATGACCCTAGGCGACCTGTGCCGGTGCACGGAGCAGGAGCTCTTGGCCAGCAAGAACTTCGGCGAGACGAGCCTGGCCGAAATCAAAGACATGCTCGCCTCCAAGGGGCTGCGGCTGGGGCAACTGGCCCATGAGCGCGGCCCAATCGATGTCTTCGAGCCGGAAGCCCTCACCCCCGACGAGCAAGCCCTGTTGAACAAGCCCATTTCCGAACTGGCCCTTTCGGTGCGGGCCCGCAAGTGCATGGTGCGGCTGGGCATCAATACCGTGGGGGAACTCATCCGCCACACCGGCGACGAGCTGTTGGAGTGCAAGAACTTCGGCGTGACCAGCCTGAACGAGGTCCGCGACAAGCTGGCCGCCCTGGGCCTCAAGTTGCGGGGCGAATAGCCCACCGCGCGATGCGTGGCGCCGGCACCTGGCAAGCCGGGTAGCCGTCGCCTATCCTATGGCCCACATGGCGGCGCGGGGGCAAGCGAAGCGCGCAGCCCGGGGGAGGCCTCGCGGCATGGGCCGGCATCCAAAGCCCGCCCACTGTGCGGGTTCCTCACAGCTCGGTTTTTGGTGGGCGGTGCCCAGCGGGCTTCGGTCATGGGTCAACAGGATTTCACCTTTCGGATCGAGTCGGTCGATTCGGGTTCCGCGGCCCGGCGCAGCACGTTCTTCACCCCCCATGGCGCGGTCGAGATGCCGGCCTTCATGCCCGTGGGAACCGTGGGGGCGGTCAAGGGCGTGCTGGTCGAACAGCTCCTCCGAACCGGCACCCAGATGGTGCTGGCCAACACGTACCACCTGGCCCTGCGGCCGGGCGAGGAGGTGGTGGCCGCCTTGGGCGGACTGCACCGATTCATGGGGTGGAATGGCCCGATATTGACCGATAGCGGCGGCTTCCAGCTTTTCAGCCTGGCCAAGATGACCCAGGTCAGCGACCGCGGGGCGGTGTTTCGGTCGCATATCGATGGCCGGTTGCTGGAGTTCACGCCCGAGCGGGTGGTCGCCATCCAGGAGATGCTCGGCAGCGACGTGGCCATGGTGCTCGACCATGTCGTGCCGCTGCCCAACGACCCGCACGTGGTGAAAGAGGCCACGGAACGAACCGTGCGGTGGGCCGAACGGTCGCGCCAGGCCGCCTGCCGGCCCGACCAGGCCCTGTTCGCCATCGTGCAAGGGGGGCTGGATGCCCAGTTGCGGCAGTGGTGCGCAAGGCGTCTGGTGGAGATGGATTTTGCCGGCTACGCCATCGGGGGCCTGAGCGTGGGCGAGTTGCCGGAGGAGATGTACCGCACTTTGGAGGCGACAGTTCCGGCATTGCCGGTGGACCGGCCCCACTACCTTATGGGGGTTGGGCGTCCCGAAGACGTCTTGGAGGCCATCGCTCGGGGGATCGACCTATTCGATTGCGTCATGCCGACGCGGAATGGGCGCAACGCCATGGCGTTTACGGACCAAGGGCCGTTGCGGCTGCGAAACGCGCAATATGAGCGGGATGCATCCCCACTGGAGGAAGGGTGTCCCTGTCCTGCGTGCCGGCTTAGCCGAGGGTATCTGCGGCATCTTTTCCAGGCGGGCGAGATGTTGGGGCCCATGCTGTTGTCGGTCCACAACATCACGTATTACCAGCGGCTGCTGCGAGGTGCCCGGCAGGCGATCGCGGCCGGCCGGTTCGACGAGTTCCGCCGTGCCAAGCTCGAAGGATGGTGCCAGCCCCGCTGATTTTCCCGGGTGCGGCTGAACCCGAGTTGCGCGTTTGGGCAAGGCGGAAATACCCTTGTGGCTTGCTGCGCTAAGGCTTAAGATGAAGGACTCAGCCGTTCTAACCAGCCCAGGGGGGTAAACGTGTTCCATCCCATTTGGACTTTGCAGGTGGTGTTGGCGGACAATGGCGGGGGTGCGCCCGGAGGGGGGAGCGGGTTCGCCACAGCCTTGCTTCCTATCTTGATCATCTTCGTGCTGTTTTGGTTCCTGCTCATCCGCCCCCAGCGGCGCGAGCAGCTCAAGCGCGAGGCGATGCTCAAGGCCATCAAACCCACCGATCGGGTCGTGACCAACGGCGGCTTTTACGGGGTGGTTACCAGCGTCGATCGGGAGGAAGGTTCGGTGGTCCTCCGCATCGACGAGACCAACAACGTGAAAGCCAAGGTGGCGCTGTGGGCCATCCACCGGGTGCTGACCAGCGAGCCGCAGGGCCAGTCCGCCAAGTCGTAACGCCATAAAGGAATACGCACCGATGGACCTCCCTTCGATCGTCGCACTGGTCGTGGTCGCCGCGTGCATCCCCCTGGGCTGGTATCTGGCCCGGCGGTGGCGCATGCCGGATTACACGAGCAAGTTCATCTTGATCCTCTTGGCGTTTGTGGGCGGGCTGGCGATTTGCGTGGTGCGGTGGGACGCCATCCGCCTGGGCATCGACTTGCAGGGGGGCGTGATCCTCGTGTACGAGGTGGTCGGCGGCGTGCCGGAAAGCCCGGGCCAAACCGGCGAGGAACCCCGCGCCGCGGCGGCCGAACTCAGCCGCGACCAGATGGACAAGCTCATCGCCGCCATCGGCCGGCGCGTCAACCCCGGCGGCCAAAAGGAGGTCATCATCCGCCAGTTCGGGCCGCGCCAGGTGGAAATCATCGTTCCCGAAAAGAAGCGCCGCTCCGCCGAGTCGGAGTCCACCGCTGCCGAGGGCCAACTCACCGCCGACACGGCCCAGGCCGATGTCGAACGCCTCAAGCGGATCCTCTCCAGCGCCGGTACGCTGGAGTTCCGCATCCTGGCCAACCCGCTGGTGCACCAGTCGGTCATTGCCGAGGCCGAGAAGCTCACCACCGAGACGCAGCTCAAAGGGCCGGGCGGGGCTTTGCTTGCCTTCTGGGTGCCCGTGGCCTCCAAGGCCCGCAAGGACTTCGAGGCCGATCCCGACGTGGTCAAACGCGTGCGCAAGCTCCGCAACGAAGAACGCCTGGAGGTGCTGGTCATCAAGGACGAATGGGACGTGACCGGGGCGTACCTGGTGCGGGCCGTTCGCGGGACGGACGAAAAAGGCGGCTACGCCGTCCATTTCAGTTTCAATGCCGCGGGCGGCAATCTCTTCGGCCGGCTGACGGGCAACCACCTGCCCGACGAACGCCGCAATCTGAAGTACCGGCTGGGGATCATCCTGGATGGGTCTTTGGAATCGGCGCCGGTGATCCAGAGCACGATTTTCGAGAACGGGCAGATCACCGGCCGCTTCACCGCCCAGGAGGTGGATGAACTGGTCGAAGTGCTCAATGCCGGCGCCCTGCCGGCCACCTTGAGCAAGGAGCCGATCAGCCAGCGGGTGATCGGGCCCACCCTGGGCCGCGACACGATCCGCAAGGGGATGAACTCGCTGGCCCTGTCGGTCAGCGCCGTATTCCTTTTCATGCTCCTGTATTACCGCTTTGCGGGCTTGGTGGCGGACCTGGCACTGGTGATGAACAGCGTGCTGCTCGTGGCCATCATGATCATCATCCAGGCGCCTTTCACCTTGCCGGGCCTGGCGGGGTTTGCGCTGACGGTGGGCATGGCGGTGGACGCCAACGTGCTGATTTACGAGCGGATGCGGGAGGAGCTTGCCCGGGGGGCCGCCCTGCGCATGGTGATCCGCAACGGGTTCGAGCGGGCTTCCAGCGCCATCGTGGACTCGAACCTCACCACGCTCATCACCGGCGCGGTGCTGTATGCCATCGGCACCGATCAGGTCCGCGGCTTTGCCGTGACCTTGTTCCTGGGGGTGCTGTTGAACCTGTTCACCGCCGTGTACTGCGCCCGCGTGGTCTTCGATGTGGCCGAGCGGCGCAAGTGGTTCAGCCGCGTGAAGATGCTCCAGGCCATCGGGCAAACGAACTTGGACTTCCTGCGGCTGCGCTGGCCGGCGCTGGCGATCTCGGTAGCGATCGTGGTGGTGGGGCTGGTGGCCAGCCTATGGCGCGGCCGGGGGCTGTTCGATATCGACTTTACCGGCGGCGTTTCGGTGGAAGTGGTCTTCACCCAGCCGCAGGACATCGGCGACTTGCGGACCAAGCTGGCCGACTTGCCCGACGTCGTGGTCAGCGATGTCCGCCTGGAAGGCGAGCCGGTGGGATACCGGTTCGTGATCAACACGTCGAACCCGCCGGAGATGTCGGCCGATGCGTACCTGCGGCAGGTCAAAGAGCATCTGCGCAACCTGTACGGCGAGCTGCTGTCGCGCAACGAGATGACCGTCAGCGAGCTTGGGGCGCAGGCCGCACGGCCAGAAGTGCCGGCGTTGCCCGGCGGGACCGGGCTTGCCGCCGGCCGCTCGGAATGGGCGCTGGTTTCGGCCATGCTGTTGGCCCAAGCCGAGGGTAAAGCCCCGGACGCTGCCCGGGAGGCATCGCAGAAGGCCGCTGCGGCCCCCTCGTTGCCGGACTCCCAGGCCGGAAAACCCGCCGGCCAATCGCCGAAGCCCGCTGAAGCGCCCAAACCGGCCGAATCCGCCAAGCAAACCGGCTCGCCCAAGCCCGCTGAACCGTCCAAGCCCCGTGAATCGTCCAACCCGGCCGAAACGTCCAAGCCGGCCGAAGCGCCCAAAGAAAAACAGGCGGCCGAGGTGGGGCCCCCGGCGTATCGCGCCCGCTTGACTTTCGTCCACCCCATTCGCCACGACGACCTGTTGGAGGTCTTTCGCGATCAGGTCGAGGCCATGGGCATGGCCCGCGAGTCCGTCGAAATCACCCTGACCCACGAGACCTACGAAGAGGGTTCCGCCGCCCCGTCGAAAACCTGGGATGTGTCCATCCGCCTGGCCGAGCCCGATGCCAAGAACCTGGTGGCCGGCGTGCAAAAGTACTTCCACGAAAACCCGTACTTCCCCCAGTCGGATACCATCGGCGGTGCGGTGGCCCAGAACACCCGCTACCGGGCGGTCATGGCGCTGTTGACCAGCACGCTGTTCATTCTGCTGTATTTGTGGGTCCGGTTCCAGCGGGTCAGTTACGGGTTGGGGGCGGTGGTGGCTTTGGTGCACGACGTGTTGATCGCGCTGGCCTTTGTGGCGGGCAGCTATTGGCTGGCCCAGATCCCGGTGCTGGGCGAGGCGCTGGCCATCGAGCCGTTCAAGATCAATCTGGTGATGGTCTCGGCCTTGTTGACGATCGCGGGTTAGTCGATCAACGACACCATCGTGGTTTTCGACCGCATCCGCGAGGTTCGCGGCAAGGCCCCGCACGTGACCGGCGAGATGATCAACCTGAGCGTCAACCAGACCCTATCGCGAACCTTGCTGACGAGCTTGACGACGATGCTGGTGGTCGTGGTGCTGTACATCCTCGGCGGGCCGACCATCCATGGCTTTTCCTACGCCATGATTTTGGGCATCATCGCCGGCACGTACAGCTCGATCTACATCGCCGGGCCTGTGCTCTTGTGGTTCGGGCCGAAAGGCGCCCAGCAATAACCGCGGGCCGTTTTTTCACGGTTTCCCTGGGGCGGCGGGGGCCGGGGGCCCTGCCAGCGGCTGCTCGGTGGCATCGACGGGTTCCACCCAGCGGAGCCTGGCACCCAGCGTGGCCGACAGGTCCGGAAGGTCGTACACCCGCAGCGCCCCGTGCACCACGTTGACGAACTGGTTGCGGGCCAGGGGCGTGCTAACCACCTCGGCCCACGAGGTGACCGATCGCCGCAAGGTGACCGATGCAAAGGCCTGCGGCTCCAGGGCCGCGGCATGGAGCGCTGCCGGGCCAACGTTGCCCACCGCCACCAAGTGCACCGCCCTGGGCCTTGGGGTCTGGTCCTGGGCAAGGAACCGGGCGGCAACCAAGATGTCCTCGGCCCGCATCGCCAGATACGACTTGTTCAACAGATACGCCAAAAAGACATCGGCCCACTCGGGCCCCAGGAACTTGCCGTACCCGGTGGGTTTGCCCCCTTGCGTTTCGCCAACGCCACGGATATCCACAGCCAGCACCCTCTGCCCTTGCTGCACCAGCTTTTCGATGGGGCCGCCCGGGGCCGCGTCGGCCTGTTTACCCCCGGCGTGGACGTAAAGCGTGGCCGGGGCATCGGCCGGGTCTTCCGGCAGCGGCTTGGAAGGAGGGGCCGGCGGGGTGGAGAGTTCCGGTTTCTTCTCTTTGCTGGCAACCGCGGGCTTGGGCGCCGGGCCGCCGGGTTCGGGGTTTGGGGCCTCGGTCTTGTCGCCGCGGCCGGCCGTGCTGCGGCGGCTTTCCGGTATGAAATACAAGGCCGGCAGCCAGATGCCGGGCTCGGGGCGGAGCACCAGCTTTTCGATGCGGTAACCCGGGCGGTGCAGCACGCCGGTTTTCTGGCACTCCGGCGGGGGGAGCTCGCTGAGCCGGCGGATGCCCGTCAGGCGGCGCACCTCGTCCAGCATGGCCGCCGGGCCCTCTTGCGCCCAGCGCTTGCGCCGGGCCTCGGCCAGTTGCGACTCCAACTGGCGGTTCAGGTCGTACACGCTTTGGGCCCCTTCCAATAGCATTACCTGTCCCTTGGGCGTGCACTGGAGTTCTTTGTCGCTGAGGACCTTGACTTCGGTCTCGGCGATGGCATCGTCGGCCTGAAGCAGCCAGCGGCGCATCCAGCGGACCGCCGCGGTCCGCAACAGCGGCGAGAAGCCGTGTTTTTCTTCGGCCTCGGCCAGGTCCACGCGCTCGGGATACCCCAGCCTGCCATACCACCGCTTGGCCTGCCGGAACGTATCCCACACGCCGCCGATATCGAAGTAGTCGTAGGTGGCACAACACAACAGCGTCGGCCGCGGGGCACGCATCAGCACATAGTCGGTATGGTCCATGCCAAAGGCAAGCTGGCCGTGGATGTTCTGCTCGGCATCCTGGGGCCCGATGGTTTCTACCAGGCGGCGCAGCGTGGTGAGGTAGCAACTAGGCGCGGCGACCTGGATTCGCGGGTCCAAGGCCATCAGATAGGCGGTCAGCGTGCCGCCCCCCGAGTTGCCGGTGCAGCCCAGGCGCTTGGAGTCGATTTCGGGCCGGCTTTCCAGATAATCGAGGCTGCGCATACCGTCCCACACGCGATAGGTGGCGGTGTTGCGCCCCACGAGGATACTGCCCACGCCCACCAGGCAGTGCCCCAAAGTGGTGCGGGCCAGCGGCACGCCCTTGGCATCCAGGAGCTGGCACCGCTCGCCTTGGTCGATCGGGTCGTAGCATAGAGCGGCCAGGCCGTTGCGTGCCAGCAAGATCGACGCCCGCTGGTACGTCTCCATCGCCTTGCCGTTTTCGCTATGGCCGCACGGCACCAGTACCCCGGGAAAAGGCGGCTTCCCCTTGGGCAGGTACAAGGCGGCGGTCACATAATGGCCGGGCTGGCTCTGGTAGATGACCTTTTCGACGGTATAGCCGTCGCACTGGATCCGGCCCACCACCCGCGGCGCAAGCGGGGTTCGCGGGGGAAGCCCCCCAAGTTGGTCGAGGAAGAATTGCCGCAGCCGGGCCTGATAGGCGGCGATCTGCTCGGGCGTCTTGACCTTCTCGAACTCGGCAGCCCGGCGATCGGAGGCCTCGCGGGCCAGTCGCAACAGGTATTCCCGCATCATTTGGGCAGGGGGCACGCCATCGACTTTAGCCGGCAAGACTTTGAGGTCCTCGGCCGGTGCGGCCGCCGCCAACAACACGAGAACCGTTCCCCAGGCGCTTGTCATGCGAAACCCTCCT
>JBBIQF010000172.1:12325-12569 GCA_037442445.1 Planctomycetaceae bacterium | reverse complement strand
GGTGGACTTCAGGGGCCAGATCCTGTATTATGTAGGCCCCTCGCCGGCCCGGCCAGGCCCGCCAAATCAACTTGCCCTCGGTGGCTTAGCGTGTATGGTTTCGTGGGGCCAAGCGGCGCGAACCGGCGCACTGGCCGGCCAGCCCGCTTTACCGCCACCATGGGAGGGAACGCCATGCCACGTATCAAGGCAGCGGTGGCCTTGTTAGCAGTCGCGGTCTTTTGCATCGGATTCAATGCCGCCC
>JBBIQF010000172.1:0-12301 GCA_037442445.1 Planctomycetaceae bacterium | reverse complement strand
GCATCGACGGAAACGGGCACGGCGAAGCGGGGGTCCGAATCGGCAGGCCGCCAGCCGCCGCGCGACGATTCGCTTCCCTCGCCCCCCACAGCTTCGCTGCACGGCGGCAAGTCGGCCGATTCCCTCGACGGCGGCAAGCCGAATCGCGGTTCCTCTTGGACCGACGGCGAGGCGTGGGACGACTATGGAGCGAGTTCCGGGGACCAATCGAGCCCGGCGGACGAAAGGGGCCAAGCGGGCCTTGCCGGCGATAACACCTTTGGCGCAACGTCCACCGGCGGGGATGGGGCAGAGGACTCCTACGGCGACTCGAGTGAACGCAGCACCTATGGCGGCTCGGGGGGCAGCGCATCGGATGACAGCGGCTCAAACGATAGCAAGACAGACTATGGTGGGAGGCCCAAAGGCAACAACGGCTCTTCCAGCACCGAAAAGCAGAAAAACAGGAAACCCTCTGCGGCCAAAGGTTTCCCAACGGGCGAGCAAGGGCGCCAAGGCAAGAGCGCCGCTTCCAGGGCTACGGCGGCCGCAGGCTCCGGGGCCCACCGCGGCGACGGCAAAACGAAATCGTCGCCCGGGCAAAGCGGACAGGCGGCCAAATCGCTGGCCGCGGCCAAGTCGAGCCCCTCCAAGCCAGGCACCACCACCCGTAACAACGCAAGCAAGACACCCGCGTCGCTGGCCTCCCTGGCCTCCGATTCGCGAAACGCCGTCGGCAACGGCGCGCAAAGTCCGTGGGCTTCCTCCGCGAGCGAATCGGCCTGGGGGGCAGGGGCCTCGTCGGCCGGCTCATCCGCCGCCCCATCGTGGGGAGGCGCGTCGGCGGGAGGTTTCTCGCCGGGCGATTCGTCTTCGAGCGGGTCGCCGGCGGGCGGATCGGAAAGCGACTCCGCTGGCGACCACACTGCCCAAGACTCCGGCGCCTTGACGCGTGGCGACTCCCAGGCCCAAAGCGGTCTTTCCTGGGGCAAAGCGTTGTGGTCAGGTTCCGGCGCAGGCGGCCAATCCGCGTCGAGGCCCACCGGCGCGGCGAACTGCGGCGGGGCGTGCACGGGTTCGACGTGTGGCCTTCCCGCTACGCGCCAAGGGTCTGCCGCCGAGCATAAAGCGCCGGCAAACGTGTCCAAGGGCAGCTCCTGGGGTTCCGAGGAACCCTCGCTCCGCGAGGGTTTGCCGCCCATGGTGCCGGTGGTGGCCTCGGCCCAGCCCGCTGGCAATCCGTATTCCTACGGGCAACATCAGAGTTCGTGGGGGCAAAATCAAAGCGGGTCTGGGGCCTGGGATTCCGGCGGGACATCGGCGCAACATGATTCGGCCAGCACGGCGGCGTGGGGTACTTCCCCGGCCGGGGGAAAGAGCGATTGGAACCGCTCCGCATGGCCGGGGGCGGGCGCGCAATCTTCAAACAGCGACAACGCGCAGGTGCGGCGACTGCCGCCTTTGGAGGCATCGTCTGAAGGGGCTGCGCCTTACTCCGACCTTGGGTCCGAAGGGAGCGTGCCCCTCTACCCCGTCACCCGGCCGCAATAGCGCCAACGCTACCCAGCCGCGCCCCCCAAGCCGCGACCCGACCGAGCCGCGACCGCAAGGGACCGGCCCGTTGAAGGGGAGCGGGCGTGGCACTAGCGGTCCTGTGGCAGCGCCCGGCTTCACCGGGCCCTTACGGGCCCGGCTTGGAGGAGGGCTTCTTCCTAAAGGTCAGATCCAACCCACCGGGCCCTGACGGGCCCGGCTCGTAGGCCGGGCTCCATAAAGCCGGCTCATAAACCCGCTGTCCGCCGGTCAAGACGCGCAAAGCCCCCGGCCCGCTGCAAAGGTCTTCATGTCCAGTCGGGCAGGTTGCCCTGCGGGTCCAGCGGCAAGGGCCGCAGGGGGGTGAGCACTTCCAAATCCTTTCGGCCTTGGGCTTCCTCCCAATAGGCCGCCGCGCACTGGACCTCGTCCAGATGCAAAGTGTCTTGGATCCACAGGAGCCGGGCCTGGTGGGGTTCGGCCAGCCCAATGGCCGCCAGCATGTGGTCGAGCATCTCGGCATCGGTCTCGTAGTCCAGCGGGAGCATGGCGGCGGAGATGTGGCCGGCCACCAGGGCGTTGAGGCGCGTGGCCGCCACGTCCATCTCGCGGAGCAGGCGGCTTTTGCAGAACTCGGCGATGCCCAGCCCCACCGCGTTGCCGTGCGTCTTGCGGGTCAGGCCGCGAATGCCGATGAGTTTCACCTTGGGCTGCTCGCCTTCGACCGCTTTATGGTCGTCGAACTTGCGGCCCACGACATTGGTATCCAGCCCCGTGCCGCTGATGTCCTTGCCGATTCGGTCCACCAGCAGCACATCGACTTGATCGAAGGGGAGGCGGGCCATCCACTGGCGGGCCAGCGCCAGCAGTTCGGGTTCCCGCGATTCGAAATCCTCGGGCCGGACCGCTTCGATCCGGGCGGTCTGGTCGTGGGCGTTTTCCACGATGGCCAGCCCGGCAAGGATGCGGCAGCGGGCGATGACCTCGCGGGCCACGCTGCGGATGATCTGGCCGAAACTGTAGTCCATGATCGCCCGGTGATACACCCGGGCCCCGTCGCACTTGCCCAGGCCGATGAGCAGCATCTTCATCAGGCCGCTTTCGATGTCGCCGGCAAACCGCGTATGGGGCTTGATGCGATTGACCACCACGACGTGGTCGGCCTCGAAGGCGAAGCGGTCGAAATGCACGGGAAAACCTTCGGGGCTGTGGCAGACGATGACGGTTTCCATGCCGGCCCGGATAGGGCAGCCCATCGCCGACTCGGTGATGCCGTAGGCGGCCAGCACGCCCCGCTGGCCCTGGGCCGTCCCGCCCCCGTGGCTGCCCATGGCCGGCACCAAGAACGGCTGGGCCCCCAATTCCCGAAAAAACGCGACCACGGCGCGCAGGATTACGTCGATGTGGGCGATGCCGCGGCTGCCGGCCGTGATGGCCACGCTTTGGCCCGGCTGCACCCGGCGCTGGAGATCGAGGCCCTGGAGCTGGCGGCGGACTTCGCCCGGCACGTCCTCGACCTTCGGGCAGGAAAAATGCTGCCGGACGCGGAAAATCTGCGGATATTTCGACATCGTCGCTATGGGCTCCCAACGCCCCGACTGCACCCCGCCACCCTCCGGCCACTCGCGGACGCCGCTATGGGCTCCCAGCCCACTGCACTGTAGGCCGCACCGGGCTAGCCATGCGCCCGGCCAGCCATCGCGGCGCCCGCCACCTCTGCCGAGGCGTTTGGTTCAAAGGCCGAAAGTCATTATAACCCGAAGGAATCGCCCCGCGGTCGTTCGGTGCCCACAAGGCCGCCCAGCCGGCCCGGCCTTAGCAGGCAATGGGGTACCGGCCGTATTTGCGGATGGCCGACAGCATGGCCTGGAAGTTGGCCAGCGGCACGTACTCGGTAACGGAGTTCGACGAGCCGCAGCAATAGCCCCCGCCTGGGCCAACGGTCCGGATGCGATCGCGCACCTCCTGGTCGACCTCCTCGGGCGTGCCCAACGTCAACGTGCGGTCCAGGTTGATGTTGCCGCACAGGCACAGCCGGCCCCCGTACCCGCGCTTGAGTTCCACGATGTCCATGCTGGCCGGCTCGCAGGGATGGATGGCGTGGTAGCCGCACTGGATCAAGTCCTCGATCACCGCCGTGTAGCGCCCGTCGGAATGGAACAGAAAAGGCAATCCCCGGGCACGCACCCGCTGCCCGATCCGCTCGTGCCAGGGGAATACGTACCGCCGCAGGAACTCCGGCCGCACCATGAGCCCGCCGGTATAGGCCAGATCGTCGGGCATGCACACCGCCCCCACGCAGTCGAACTCCAGGAGGTTCTCGACCACCGCAAGCTGGAGTTGGCCCACGCGGTCGATCACTCGCCGGGCCAGCGTGGCGCCTTCGGCCAGGTCGAAACAGAACCGCTCGAACCCCATCAGCATCCAGGCGGCGGCAAAGATGTAGCCCACCACGGGAATGACCTTGGCCTCGGCCGGCAGGATGCGCCCCAGCCGGGCGATGTCCCCGTAGGCATAAGCGTCCGGGTCGGGCCAATCGAACTGGTCGAAGGCGGCCTGGTCGGCAATAGGCCCGGTGCCTTCCTCGGCCCACACGCGGACCGTGGGATGCGACGGGTCGCACCCATACGCCCCCTGGGCAATACGCATGGGCCCGCCGTGTCCTGCCGCTAGAGCCCGCTGGACCAAAGTCAGCCGAATGCCAAAAAGCACGGGCACGAAATCGTAACCGCACCGCAGAAAGAACTCCGCCTCGTCGTCGATGGTGGCGGGATGCCGGCCCAGAACCTGCGCCTTGATCGCCTGATCGACGGCGTACTCCACCGCCGGCACATAGGCAGGCTCCCCCTGGCACAAAAACGCCTTGCGGAGATTGGCGAAATCGGGCATGAGGGTTCCTACGCCTATGGCAAAAAGCAGCGGCTTCGGCCGCAACTTCCGACCCGCTGCCCCCCGGTTGCTGGCCCTTGATAGCCGCTGGCGGCCGGGCCGTCAAGGCCCAGTAGGGTGCGTGGCCTTGAGGCATGCGCACGGGGAGAAGGACAACGGGGTAAGGACGAATGACGAATGTCGAAAGCCAAATGTCGAATGACCAAGTACCAATGACCAAGTACCCATGACCAATGACGAATGACGAATAACGAAAGTCAAATGTCGAATGACCAAGTACCAAGCACCCATGACCAAGTACCCATGACCAAGTAGCGATGACCGAGCCTTCGGGCGGCGTGCCTGGACTGCGGGGATGAAGCCGGCGGCTCGTTTTTGCGTGCTGCCGGCTGCTTGGAACACGGCCGTCGCAGTTGCACAACGGCGGACAAGATGCCTGCGCGTGGGCCCGGAATCTTTCGCTTTTGAGTCGCCATTGACTCGCCACTAGGGGCCTCTAGGATTGCCAAGGCGTGGTGGCGGTCCCCGTTTTAGGGGAGCGCTTCTGTGCCCGGTGGCCTTCGAGCGAGTTGCCGGCCCGCGCCGGCTGCGCTCGGGGGCTCGTCTGTTGCTGGAAAACATCAATCGCGTTTTTCGAAATCCGTTGCACGATGGCGACCCAACTGGAATTGGCCCGCCAGGGCACCGTTTCGCCGGAAATGGTTGCCGTGGCCCAGCGCGAGAATCTCGACCCTGAAACCGTGCGCCGCGAGGTGGCCTCTGGGCGGATGATCATCCCGGCCAATAAGGTCCACTTGGCCAAGGGCCTGCAACCGATGGGCATCGGCCTTGCGTGCACGTGCAAGGTGAACGCCAACATCGGCAACTCGGCGGTGACCGGCGACATCGAAGGGGAGTTGCGCAAACTCCGCACCGCGCTCCGCTATGGGGCGGATACGGTCATGGACCTTTCCACCGGCGGGGACATCGACCGCATCCGCCAGGCGATCATCGACGCTTCGCCGGTGCCCATCGGCACGGTGCCCATCTACCAGGCGGTGCAGCAGCTCGGCGGGCATATCGAAGAGATGACGCCGCAGATGCTCTTGGACCTCTGCGAGCACCAGGCCCAACAGGGCGTGGACTACTTCACGCTGCACGCCGGGGTGCTGCGCGAATACCTGCCGCTGGTCGTCCGCCGGGTGACCGGCATTGTCAGCCGCGGCGGGGCTTTGATCGCCCGATGGATGCTGGCGCACCGGCGGCAGAACCCCATCTACACGCATTTCGACGACTTCTGCGCGATCATGCGGCAGTACGACGTGGCGTGGAGCCTTGGGGATGGGCTGCGCCCGGGATCGATCGCCGACGCCTCGGATGCGGCCCAGTTTGCCGAGCTGGAAACCATTGGCCAGTTGACCCGCCGCGCCCGCCAGCAGGGCTGCCAAGTGATGGTGGAAGGCCCCGGGCATATTCCCCTGGACCAGGTGGCCACGAACGTCCAGCGGGCGATGGAAACCTGCGACGGGGCGCCGTTCTACGTCCTGGGGCCCTTGGTAACGGACATCGCTCCGGGCTACGATCACATTACCAGCGCCATTGGGGCGGCGGTGGCGGGTTGGGCCGGGGCGGCGCTATTGTGTTATGTTACCCCCAAGGAGCACTTGGGGCTGCCGGAACTGGAGGACGTCAAGCAGGGGCTCATCGCCTACAAGATTGCGGCGCACGCGGCCGATTTGGCACGGCATCGCCCCGGGGCACAAGACCGCGACGATGCCCTGTCCCCGGCCCGCTACGCCTACGACTGGGAGGAGCACTACCGCCTGTCGCTGGACCCCGAGACCGCCCGGGCCATGCACGACCAGACCCTCCCCGACGAATACTTCAAAACCGCCCCGTTCTGCTCCATGTGCGGGCCGAAGTTCTGCTCTATGCGCCTGAGCGAGCAGATTCGGAAGGACCTGGCCAGCCAAGCCGGCAGGGAATCGGGGCAATGGGACACGTGGCCCGCCGCGCCGGGTGTCGAGGCCGGGCCTGTTCCGCCTGCGGCCAGGCAGTCGTAAGCGGGTGGTTATCGCCGGGTTCTTGGCATCCGGGCCGGGATGGGCCTGGGCGCTGCACCGTAAGGGGTCGCACGCCGGTTGGGCCCCCGACTATAATAGGACGATATGGTCCGCACCCTGCCGTGGATTCGGGATCTCCGCCGCTTGCTGGGAACCGAGAATGTGCTTTCGGCCCCTTCGGAACTGGCGGTGTACGAATGCGACGGGTTCACCATCGAGAAGAACCGGCCCGATGCCGTGGTGTTCCCCCGGTCCACCGAAGAGGTGGCCGAGGTGGTCAAGCTGTGTAACCGCTTTGGCCTGCCCATTGTGCCGCGAGGGGCCGGCACCAGCCTGGCCGGGGGGTGCCTGCCCCGGGGCGGGGGCGTGGTGGTGATGCTCACCCGCATGAAGCGGATTCTCCAGATCGACCTGCGCAACCGGGTGGCGGTGGTCGAAGCGGGTGTGCCCAATCTCGAACTCAGCCGGGCCCTGGCGGGCACCGGCTATCACTTCGCCCCGGATCCGTCCAGCCAGGTGGCCTCCACGCTGGGGGGCAACGTGGCGACCAACGCGGGCGGGCCCCATACCTTGAAGTACGGGGTTACCCTCAACCATGTGCTGGGGCTGGAAGTGGTGACGAGCGATGGTTCGATCCTGCGATTGGGCCCTGCATGGCATCCCGGGGCGCTGGACCTGGTGGGGGTGCTGGTGGGCAGCGAGGGGACGCTGGCCATCATCACCAAGGCCTGGCTCCGCCTGACGCCTGTGCCGGCGGGCTTCCGGACGCTGCGGGCGGTCTTCAACACGGTGGAGGATGCGACCAGCGCCATCAGCGACATCATTGGCGCAGGGATCATCCCCGCCGCCATGGAGCTTATGGACCAAGGAATTCTCGCGGCGGTGGAAGAGGCCTACCACTTCGGCTTTCCGCTGGATGCCGGGGCGATCGTGGTGATCGAGGTCGATGGCCCGGAGGCGGGGTTGGACGAGCAGCAGCGGCGGGTCGAGGAGCATTGCCGGCGGTGGAACGCCCGGGAAGTGTTGCAGGCGGCCGATGCCGCGCAGCGCGAGCTGTTGTGGAAATGCCGCAAGATGGCGGTGGGTGCCGTGGGCCGGCTGAGCCCCAGCTATTGCATCCAGGACGGCGTGGTGCCCCGAACCCGGCTGCCACACATGCTTCGCCGGATCGCGGAGATTTCCGGCCGACACCGCGTGCGGATCGTCAATGTCGCGCATGCCGGCGATGGCAACGTGCACCCCATTCTGCTGTTCGACGAGCGCGACGCGGAGGAGGTCCGCCGCGTGCTGGCCGCCAGCCGCGAACTGCTTCAAGAATGTATCGCCTGCGGCGGGAGTGTGACGGCCGAACACGGCATCGGCGTCGAGAAGCTGGAGTTCATGCCCCGGCAGTTTGCGCCCGAGGACCTCGATGCCATGCAGCGCCTGCGAGACGCTTTCGCCCATGCCGGCCGGCTGAACCCGGGCAAACTCCTGCCCGGCGGCGAAGGGCCCGCGGCCGAACGGATCAGCCCCCGGCGCCAGGCCTTGCCTTGAAGTGTCTGCCCATGATCCTTCCCGCCCACGTGACCCTCTTGCCTGGTAGCCAAACCCATATGCCGGTGGACCGCGCCGAGTTGGCCGATCTGGTGCGGCAGGCGGCCGAGGCGGGTACCCCCGTTTATCCCCTGGGGGGCGGAACGCATTGGGGCTACGGGGCTCCGGCAGCGCGGGCGGGTCTGGGTCTTTCCACCGGACGCCTGGATCGGCTTATCGACTACCCCGCCCGGGACCTGACCATCACGGTCGGGGCAGGGATGCGCGTGGCCACCCTTGCCCAGCACCTGGCCAGCCAGGGACAGTGCTTGCCCGTGGATGTCCCCTATGCGGACCAGGCCACGGTGGGCGGCATGGTCGCCACAGGTGCCTTCGGGCTGCGGAGCCATCCGGCGCACCACATCCGCGATTTCGTGCTGGGCCTGCAAGCGGTCGATGGCCGGGGCACCCTGTTCTCGGCCGGGGGGCGCGTGGTCAAGAATGCGGCCGGCTACAATCTGTGCCGGCTGTTGATCGGCTCGCTGGGGTCGCTGGGGGTGATCGTACAGGTGACGCTGATGGTCCGGCCGCGGCCGGAGACCGCCGTTTTGGCGGCGTGGACCTTTGCCCAGTGGGCTGCGGCCGAAGATGCCCTTCAGCGGCTCCATCAAAGCGGCGTGCACCCCGCCGGCGTGCTGCTGCTGGCCGGGCCGGCCTGGCAGCGGTTGCCGGGCCTGGAGGCCGAAGCGGCCCCGGCCCTGGGCCGGCTGGTCGCCCTCTGCGAAGGCATGGCGGGCGAAGTGGCCTGGATGCTGGACCGGCTGAAGCAGGCCTGGTCGGGCGCCGGCTTGCAGCTCGAGGGCATCGCCCGCGATGCGGCGGCCTGGCCCGCCTGGCACACTTTCGTGGAGTTCCGCCAGCCGGCCGACCTCGACGAGCAGACCGTCATCATCGAGGCGCACGTGCTGCCCAGCGCGGTGGTGACCGCCGTGCTCCGCATATGCGAATTGGACCCGCAGGCTTCGGTGGTGGCGCAGGCCCACGAGGGTTGCGTCCTGGCCCGCGTTGCGCCGGCCGTGGTGGAACCCCTGCGGGGCGTGATCCATGCCGCCGAGGGGACGTTGATTGTCGCCCAACAATCGGAGAAGGCCAATCTGGACCGGCGGGCCGTCTGGGGCCCCCCGCCGCCGGGTTTCGCCGTGATGCAGGCCTTGAAAGACCGCTTCGACCCGCGGAACATCCTCAACCCGGGACGTTTCATCTTTCCTTGAGGCAAGCGATGCACAGTGCTTCGGACCACCGGTTATCGGCCGGGCAACAGCCGCTTGCACAGACGCCGGATGCCGGCGGCCTGCCCGCCGGGCCCGCAAGCGCCCTTTCGGACGCTGTCGCTGCCGATGGCCGGCCTGGTGCTGGCCATCCCGGGCGCCAAATCGACTTTCGCCTCCTATTAGATTGCGTGCACTGCGGGCTGTGCACCACCGCGTGCCCGACCTACACCGAACTGGGCGACGAGAACGACAGCCCCCGCGGCCGGCTCTACCTCATGCGCCAGGTGGCCGAGGGCCGGCTGCCCCTCGATAACCGCATCCGCCACCACCTGGAACTGTGCCTGGATTGCCGGGCGTGCGAAACGGCGTGCCCGTCGGGGGTGCGCTACGGCCGGTTGATCGAGCCGTTCCGAATCGCTATGGAACAAGGCGAACAATCGCGGGACGTGCTGAAGCGGTTCGACTGGTTCCGCGAAATCTTCCTGTTCCGCGTCTTCCCCTACCCAGAGCGCATCCGCCTGGCCACGGCGCCGCTCCGCTGGCTCCAGCGCTGGGGGATATACGGTTTTCTGGAACGGCTGGGGGTGTTCCGCCTGGTGCCGGGCCGGCTGGGGCGGATGATGACCTTGGTGGGGCCGGCCGTGGATCCCGGCCCGAAACTGCCGAAGTTCTTGCCGGCCAAGGGGCGGCGCCGGGCGCGGGTGGCCTTTTTCGTGGGTTGCGTGGCCGATGCCATGTTCCGCCACACCCATTGGGCTACCTTGCGGGTGCTTCAAGAGAACGAAGGGCAGGGCTGCTGCGGAGCCATCCACTACCATGCCGGCTCCAGCGAAGGGGCCCGGCGCCTGGCCGACGCCAACGTGGCCGCCTTCGACCTGGAGGAAATCGACGCGGTGATCGTCAATCACGCCGGCTGCGGGGCCATGCTCAAGGAATACGGCGTGCACTGGCAAGACGCTTTGCAGCCGGCCCGACAGCGCTTTGCGGAAAAAGTCCGCGATGTCCACGAGTTCCTCGATCAATTGGGGCTCGTGCCGCCTTCGGGCCCGATCGCGGTGGCCGCCGCGTACCACGACGCCTGCCACCTGGCCCACGCCCAAGGCATCCGCGATGCGCCAAGGCGATTGCTCCGCCAGATTCCGTCACTGCAACTTTGCGAACTGCCCGAAAGCGAGATCTGCTGCGGGTCGGCCGGGACGTACAATCTGAACCAGCCCGCCATGGCTGCCCGCCTGGCCCGGCGCAAACTGGAGAACATCCGCCGGACCGGGGCGCGGATCGTCCTGGCGGCCAACGCGGGGTGCCTGCTCCAAATCGCCCGCCAGATCCGCCAAGAGCGCCAGCCCCTGGCCGCGCTCCATCCCATGGACCTGTTGGACCTGAGTTACCGCAACCAGCAGCCGCCGCTGCCCCCGATGCGGGGAAAGACAGGTGGAAATGGCCGCGGCCAGCCCCCAGCCTAGGGGCCGGCTTTTCACCCCGGGGGCCTCGTCATCCGAGCCCGAGCACATCGGCCATGCTGTACGAGCCGGGGGGCTTGCCCGCCAAGAACTTCGCGGCGGCCAAGGCACCCAGGGCATAGCAATCGCGGCTGGTGGCCCGCACCGCCAGCTCGATCGTCTCGCCCAGCATGCCGAAGACGATCAAGTGCTCGCCCGGGTTATCCCCGGTCCGGATGGCATGATAGCCGATTTCGTGGTGCGGCCGGGCCCCGATACGGCCCTCCCGCCCATGGCGATGCACGGTCTGCCCCATCACCCCCGCGATGATCTCGCCGAACCGCAGCGCGGTGCCGCTGGGCGCGTCCTCCTTGAAGCGGTGATGCCGCTCGATGATTTCCACATCGGCGTCATGCCCGCGCAGGGCCTTGGCGGCCGCCTCGGCCAGTTTCATGGTCAGATTCACCGCCAGGCTCATGTTGGGCGACCATAAGAGCGGTATGTGGCAAGCCGCCTGGCGCAACCGCTCCATCTGGCCGGCATCCAGGCCGGTGGTTGCTGCCACCAGGGGCACGCGGTGTGCCACGCAGTTGTCCAGCACGCGGTCCAGCGCCTGGGGAACCGAGAAATCGAGGACCACGTCCGCCCTGGCCGGCCAATCCGAAGACAAGGGCACCCCTAGGGGGCCGATCCCCGCGACTGTACCGGCATCCTCGCCCAGGCGCGGATGCCCTGGGGCTTCCAGGGCGGCGGTGATGGCCAGCGACCTGTCGCCGGCCGCAAGCGCCACCAAGCGGCGCCCCATGCGCCCGGCAGCGCCGTGAATGACGATCCGCAGGGGTTCGGTCATCGTTCCACTCCTGGTTTCTGGGCGGAAAAGCGGCTGGCCTTTTCCTCCGCCGGCCAGCCACCCGCCGTGCACCGTGGCCCCACACCGCCAGCCGCCGCAACCGATCGGCTGCGGCCTTACCCGCCAGCACTGCCGTCCTGCCGCAAGGCCTTCTTGTACAGTTTCCGCCCCAAATTGGGATGGAAGTTGGTCCAGTCGCTATCGACGTTCGGGTCGTCTCGCATCAACTGCATGAACGCGGCCAGCTTGGCATCCAGGTTGTCCAGGCAATAAAGGGCCACGGCCTCCAGCGTCATCGGCAGCTTGGGGCTGCCGTACTCGTATTCGCCATGGTGGCTGAGGATGAGGTGTTTGAGGCAAAGCAGCGTTTCCGGCGGAAAAGGCTCGCCCGAAAGCTTTTCGGCCTCGCGGGCTTTGGCTTCCAGGAGACTTATGGCCTGCACCAGATGGCCCACCAATTGGCCCTCATTGGTGTAGGCCAGTTCGCGGTCGTACGCCAGTTCGTCCACCTTGCCCGCGTCATGCAGAAACGCCCCCACAAGGAGCAGATCCCGGTCGAGTTGCGGATAGCATGGGGCGATCCGCTCCACGACCTCCATCAGGCTGACCGTGTGCTCCAGCAGCCCGCCGAGATATGCATGGTGATGCTTGACCCCTGCCGGCGCGCGGGTGAACTTGCGGAGGAAGGCGTCGTCCATCAGAAAGCATTCGGCCAGGTTCCGCAGCGCTGGCGTGGTGACGCTGCGGAGCAATTCGGCAAGCCGCAGGGCCAGCCGGTCCACA
>JBBIQF010000171.1:3836-12631 GCA_037442445.1 Planctomycetaceae bacterium | reverse complement strand
ATACTTTGGCGGGCTCGCTTGGCCATGGGAGGAAGGAAGCGGCGGGGCGACTCGACAAGCAATCGACCGCAAGGACGACCCGACTGTGCGCCATCCTAAGCCCCCTGGACACGACCGTCAAGCAGGGGGCCCGCGCGGGCCAGCACCAGGCCGTTGGTTCCCACAAGGACGTGTGTTGCCCCAAGCGCGCCCGGAGGGACTCGAACCCCCAACCCTCGGTTCCGAAGACCGATGCTCTGTCCAGTTGAGCTACGGGCGCAGCATACCCAAGTCTATCGCCCCGGGTGCCCGGTGCAAGATGCTGCGGAGCGAGCCGGCTCCCGTCAAAGATATCGCTGGCACGCGCCACCGTCGGCCCCACCGGTTGCCTGGCGGCTCTGCGGGCGGATGATGTCTTGTGGCTTCAGTAACGAGGGTCGGGCCGACGCGGAGGAACGCAGGGCCGACTTCAGCGGTGCCGGCGCCGCTATTGACAACGCCGGCTGTCTTATTTTAGGATGGCTGGAGGTCTTTTTTCGGGTGGGGCGCTTTGGACATGTGGCCGCCGATATACCCGGCGGGTTTGGCCTTCTGGAAAGGAGAGCGACACATGCGTCGAGTACGAGTGCAATCTCGAACGCTTCGGCTGGAGCCTCTGGAACCGCGGCTGGCCTTGTCCTTCATCTTCGGGGCCGAGCCGGTTGCCGGCGCCGCGGCCGACATGGCGATCGATGCCTTGGTCTCGGGCGACGCCAAAGGCGGAGCCAAAACCGCTCCGCCCATCCGGCTGGACCTGGTGGCCTTGCACGAGTTCGGGCATTCGCTGGGGTTGGACCACAGCGACGACCCCAACTCGATCATGTACGCCTACTACAACCCCAACTACAACCTGGCCAACTTCAACAACGACTCGGCGGTTACGGAACTGAAGGACATCTATTCGCCGCAAAAGGTGGCGGCCGGCGCGACGCCCTGGAAGGACAGCCTGGATCCTGTGCCCGGCGACGGAACCGTCCAGATCACGTACAGTTTCGTGCCCGACGGGACCCGGATGGACGGCCGCTCCACGAGTACGCTTTTCATGAGGCTGAACGGCAAGTTCGGCTCCCCAGCGGTGTGGCAGCCCGTGTTCGCGGGCATGCTGAACCTTTGGGCCTCGGCCGTGGGAACCATCGCCTTCGTGTCGCAAATCGACACCGGGTTGCCCTTCAATTTCGCGGGCAGTGCGCAGAACGACCCGCGGGCCGGCGACATTCGGATCGGTGCCCACAGGTTCGATGGGGCGGGCAAGACCTTGGCGCATGCATACTATCCGCCGCCGAACGGCTACACGGCCGCGGGCGATGCCCACTTCGACCAGGCCGAGAACTGGGTCCTACCGTCCTCCACCAGCCAGACCACAACGACGGCCTCGGTGGCCGGGCACCGCGGCACCGGGTGGGCGGCTATCCTGGCCTGGCCGGGCCGGTGGACGATCCACATCGAGTTCGCCGGGTACCTGCGCCTGGGCGACATGGCCGATGCCGATTCGGTGGCCTTTGCCGCGGCCGAGCAAGTTCCTGCCAACCCGGCCAGCGGTGGTTCTGTGAGCATTGAAGAGCCCGGGTCGGTGCCGGGCGCGGAAGTCGGCGAGTTGGCCATGGTGGCTCCCCGGCCGTTGCCCATGGCTGCCGCTTGGATGGCCGACGCCGGGGCGGGGTTCTCGGCCGACGGCTTCGGCAATTTGGGGGTTACGGGCAAACGGGCTCGGGCGGTGGACCGCTGGCTGGCTTCGCTGCAAAGCAGCGATTGGCTACTGGAAGCACGCGTGCCCGCACTGGCCGATTCGCTCCAGGCCCCCGAGCTGTTGCCGTAGCGCTGCCGGGCTGAAAGGCGGCACCACGAAGTTGCCGAAGCGGTTTTTCCGGTTTCGGCAGCAGGTGTTCGATTCTATTGGTTTCCGGCGGTGGGGCTTCGCCGGGCGTTCTGGTCCATCGCGCTTGGACATTGCCGCCGTGTTCGTCCGGGGTTTTAGTGCCGGGGCGCCGGGGCCGAGTCCGCCGCCAATGGTTCCGCAAGGCACGGGGCGGGGGTATAATGCGGCACTCTCAACAGTCGGCACGTACCCCGCGTGTCGAGGTCCGGTCTCGCACTCAGGAGGCGAAGCCCATGGCGGCCCTATCGTGGTGCGTGGCAACGTGGATGGCAGTGGTGGCCGGAGCGGTCTCTTCGGCAGCGCCGCCCGTGCCGGATCGCTTCACCCCGCTGGAGCCTCTTCCGGCCCCGCGAATCATCGCTGCCGCGCAGGCCCATCCCGGGGCCTACGGCGTCGAGCGGATCGTGGATGGCCTGGCGGCCACCGAGTATTCGTCCAACGGCAAGGGGACCGAGACATTCATCGTCTTCGATTTTGGCGAGCCGGTGCGGATTGGAGGGTTCCGGCATGTTGACCGCCGGGACCCGGCCACGGTGGCCGAGTCGCGACTTGTGTTCGCCAATAGCGCGGACTTCGCCTCGCCTTTGGCCAGCGTGGCGGTGCGCCACGCCAATGCCCCGGGCGGGGTGACGCATTGGGCGGTGTCGCCGCCGGTGGCGGCCCGCTATGTCCGCTGGCAGGTAACGGGCCTGGGGCCGAAGAAGTACGGCACCGTCGGCGGGGCGGAAATCCGCTTTTTCGCCGCTGCCGAGCCGCGAACCGTGCCGGCGCTTGGGCGGCTAAAGGTAGAGGGCCGGCCGGTGGTGCTGCGGGATCCGGGGCGCCGGGTGCGCCCGGTGCGCGTGGTCATCGAGTGGCCGTATGCCGAGTCGCTCGATGCCACCGTGCGCTTGGGCGAGGCGGCTTCGCAATCCGTCCGGCTGGGTTTTGGGGGGCAAACCGTCGAGTTTTTGCAACCGGCTAAGGAAGAGCCGCTGGCGCTTGCCGCCACCTTGGAGGCGGGGGGAAAGGTGCTGGCCCGCCGCGAAACGGCGCTCGCCCCCGTCCGCCACTGGACCGTACATCTGCATAGCCATTCGCATGTGGATATCGGCTACACCAACGTGCAGACGGAGATCGAAAAGCTCCACTGGAAGTACACCGACGAGGCCCTGGAGATCATCGAGCGCACGGCCTCGTATCCGGACGGGGCGCAATTCAAGTGGAATAGCGAGGTGCTGTGGGCCATCGACAGCTATCTGCGCCAAGCCACGCCGGAGAACCGGCAGCGCCTGGCCCGGGCGGTGCAGTCGGGCCGGTTCCATCTCGATGCCATGTACGGCAACGAGCTGACGGGCCTGTGCCGGCCCGAGGAGCTGGTGCGGCTGTTCGCCTGCGCCAGGCGCCTGGGGCGCGAGTTGGGGGTAACTTTGGATTCGGCCATGATCAGCGATGTGCCCGGGTATACCTGGGGCATTGTGCCGGCCATGGCCCACCAGGGTATCCGCTACTTCTGGTGCGGCACGAACCATATCCACCGCATCGGGCGGACGATCGAGGTCTGGGGCGATCGGCCGTTCTACTGGGTCTCGCCATCGGGCCAGGAGAAGGTGCTTTGCTGGGTGGCGGGCAAGGGGTATTCGTGGTTTCACATCCACGGGCGATTCGAGCGGGTGTCGCCGGAGACGATCTTCGAGTATCTCCAGCAATTGGAGGCGGCGGGGTTCCCCTACGCTCTGCTGCCGCTGCGGTATTCGATCGATGGCGACAACGGCCCGCCCGACCCCAAGCTCCCCGATCTGGTCAAGGCCTGGAACGAAAGGTACGAGTGGCCGAAGCTGCGGATCGCCACCACGGGCGAGACGTTCCGCCAGTTCGAGGCGCGTTACGGCAGCCAACTGCCCGAGGTGCGGGGCGACTTCACGCCGTATTGGGAAGACGGAGCGGGTTCGTCGGCGGACGAGACCAGCCGGGCCCGCACGGCCGCCGAGCGCCTGGTACAGGCCGAGGGATTCTGGGCCCTCCGCCGGCTGGCCAACTACCCCGCCGCGGATTTCGAGCAGGCGTGGCGCAACGTGCTCTTGTACAACGAGCACACCTGGGGCGCCCACTCGTCGATCAGCCAGCCCGACAGCGACTTCACCAAGGCCCAGTGGGCCATCAAGCAGGCGTTTGCGCTGGAGGGCCAGCGGCGGGCGGCGGAGTTGCTTGGGCGAAGCCTGCCGCAGCCGGCCGCCAAGCCGTCGGCCATCGACGTACTGAATAGCCTTTCGTGGGCGCACACCGGGCTGGTGGAGGTCCGCTTGCCCGAGGCCCGCCAGGTGGCCCTTGCCGACGAGCAGGGGCAGGCCGTGCCGTGCCAGATAGGCGGCGACGGCGTGTTGCGGTTTGTGGCCCGGGATGTGCCCCCGCTGGGCATCAAACGGTACATGATCAGGCCGGGGCCGGCGGCCCTGTCGGGGCGGGCGGCGGCCAGCGGCAAGGGGGTCACCAACGGCCGGCTGCGAGCCGCCATCGACGAAGCCACCGGCGCCATCGCAAGTTTCGCGTGTGAAGGGATTGCCGGCGAACTGGTCGATCGCCAAACCGGCCTGGGGTTGAACGAATACCTCTACGTTGCCGGGCGCAAGCCGGATAAGCCGCAGCGGTCCGGGCCGGCCAAGGTGCAGGTGGTATTGCCCGGGCCGCTCGTCGCCCGGCTGGAGGTGGAATCGCCGGCTCCCGGCTGCCAAACGCTGGTCCGGCAGTTGACGGCGATCGACGGGCTGGACGCCCTGTGGATCACCAACCGCATCGTGCGGACGTCGGTGCGGACACCCAATGCCGTGCACCTGGCATTCCCCCTCCACGTGCCCGGGGGGGTGATGCGGCTGGACATTCCTTGGGCGGTGATCCGGCCGGAGGTGGACCAGTTGCCCGGCGCCTGCCGCAACTATCTGAGCGTGGGCCGATGGGTCGATGTCTCCAACGACCGTTACGGCATAACGTGCGCCACGCTCGATGCGCCGCTGGTGGAGGTGGGCGCGATCCGGATGGACGTGGCCAATCCGTTCGATCCGCGGGCGTGGGTGGCCAAGCTCGAGCCTTCGAGCACGTTCTTCTTCTACGTGATGAACAACTACTGGGAGACGAATTACAAGGCCGACCAGCCGGGCCCGGCGGAGTTCCGCTACGTACTGCGCCCGCACGGGCCGTGGGACCAGGCGGCGGCGATACGCTTTGGCCTCGAGGCCAGCCAGCCGCTGTGCGCGGTGCTGGCCGATGCCCAGGCGCCCAAGGTCGGGTCGCTGTTTTCGATAGCGCCGGCCGAGGTGTTGGCCACCTCGGTCAAACCGAGCGACGACGGCAGGGCCTTGGTGGTGCGGTTATGGAACGCGGGCACCCGGCCGGTGCAGGCCCGCATCGCATGGCAGGCCGTGCAGCCGCGGCGCCTGACCCGCAGCAGCCCGGCCGAAGAGGCCGGTGCCGCGGTGGACGGCCCTGTGGACTTGCCCCCACTGGGCATCGTCACCCTGCGCGCCGAACTGTAGAAAGCACCCGGCACGCCCGGACGGCGGATACCGAAGCGCGGCCGTTGCTGGGCTTCGGCCGGCCAAGTGCGCCGCAAGCCCCGGCCGCAAGGCCCCGCATTACTTGCCCACGCAGAACTGCGAGAAGATGCGGTCGAGGATGTCCTCGGTATAGATGGCGCCGGCCACCTGGCCTAACGCTTCCAGGGCCAGGCGGACCTCGGCCGCCACCAGTTCCTCGCCCGCCCGGGATTGGTGCAACTGTTGGGCCCGGGCGAGGGCCTCGGCCGCCTGGTGGAGCCAGTGGCGCGATCGGGCCGCCGTGGCGGCCACCGCCCGGTACGGCGCATCGGGCATGGCCGTTTCCACCAACCGGGCCCGAAGCGCCGCCTTCAGCTCGGCCAGGCCGGTTCCGGCTAGCGCGCTGGTTTCGATCGCCGGCACGTCCAGCGCCAGACGCCGGGGGGCATCCACCTTGGTGACCACTAGCAGGCGGGCCCGGCCACCCGCGTGGAGTTGCTCCTGCTCCCACGGATCGAGTTCCCGGGTGCCATCCAGGCAGAAGAGTTCCACGTGGGCTTGCCGGGCTTGCGTTTGGGCAGTCCGCTGGGCGGCTGCGTCGGGGTCGTCTTCTCGGCTGAAGGGGCCATCAAGGGGGACCAGGCCTGCGGTGTCGATCAGCTCGCAGCAAATGCCATCCAGGTCCAATTGGGCGATCAAGTAATCGCGGGTGGTGCCGGGCTGCGCAGAGACGATCGCCTGCTCCGCCCCCGCCAGGGCATTGAACAGACTGCTCTTGCCCACATTGGGCCGGCCCACCAGGACCGCACGCGGCTTGTCGTCGGTTTGGGACCGCGACTGGAGTTGTGCCCGAATCTTTTCCACCGCGGCAGCGGCTCGCTCCAGGCGCTCCGCCAGTTGGCCGGCACTGAGAAAGGTGATGTCTTCATCGGCAAAGTCGAAGGCCGCTTCCAGATGGGCCACGAGGTCCAAGAGCTCTTCGCGCAGTCGCTGAAGCGGTCGGGCCAGGCCTCCGGCCAGTTGAGCAAGTGCGGCATCGAACTGGCCGGGGTCGGCCGCATCCACCACACCCAGCACCGCCTCGGCCTGGGTGAGGTCGATCCGGCCCGACAGAAACGCCCGCAACGTGAACTCGCCTGGTTGCGCCGGGCGGGCGCCGGCCTGGCACAAGCCTTCAAGCAGGGCTTCCAAGAGCGGCGGCGAGCCCAAGGTATGCAGTTCGGCCAGGGGTTGCCGCGTGTAGCTCCGCGGCCCGGGCCATAGCAGCACCTCGCCCGGCAACGGCGAAGCCACCCCCGGCACATGGAACTCGCCGGACAAGGCCGTGGGCACGCGCACGGTTGGCAACTCGACGGGAGGAATCGGCCGGAACACCCGCGCCAAGCACTCCAGCACCCCGGGGCCGCTGGCGCGAACGATGCCACGAACCGCACCGCCAGGCGGCGAGGCGATGGCCACGATGGTATCCTCCAGCTCGCCAATCATGCGCCCTGCCTTAAGTGCGATGGTTCCACGCGGGCAAGAAGCCCAGGCGCTCGCCGGCCGCGGTTGAACACCCCGGGCGATCGCGAAGCGAACACGCAGGCAGGCAAACGGCTACCGTTTGCCGCGGCCCCCACCGCTGCTCGAGCCTCCACTGTCGCCCCGGCTGGCCGGCGGGGCATCGCTCTCGGTTGGCCGCGTGGGTGTTGGAGGCCGACGGAAACTCGGCGGCGAAGACGGCGGAGCGGCGGTTTTCCGAAACTGCGGGGCCGGCGGGCGAATGCCAGGCCCGGTGGGGACGCGCGGAGCCGGCGGGGCGGGCTGAACCTTCGGCGCATTGTCGAGCGACTTGGGTGTCGGCGTGGGGACACGCGGAGCCGGCGAAGGCCGCGGCATTGTATCGGCCGGTTTGGGCGTCGAAGGGCCGGCCGGGATGTCGGCCGGCTTGGGCGTCGAGGGCCCCAGAGGCCCCGGCCGGATGCGACCCTCGGGCAGCCGGGGGGTTCCCCCGGCCGGTGTTCCTGAACCGGTGCCTGGCGAACCCGTCGGCCCGGTGGGCGAGGTGACCGCCGGGGCTGAGAGCTTAGGCAATCGCGGCAGTGCCAAGCGCTGCGGCTGCGATGGCCCGCGGGTATCGCCGGGCTTGCGCAACTCAATCACCGGCGGCCCTGCCGCGCCTGGCTTGCTTTCTGTGCCGGCCTTGGGCAATTTGCCGGCGAACGGCCCTGCCGGGCTTGGCTTGGGTTCCGTGCCGGTCTTGGGTGATTCCGCAATGGCCGGCTTTGCCGGACGTGGCGTGGTATCTTTTCCGGACTTGCGCAATTCGGCGACCGAGGGTCCTGCCGCGCCTGGCTTGCTTTCGCCGATCTTGGGCCCTTTGCCCCGCGGCGGCGTATCGCCCACCGCCGGCCCGGCGGGTTGGGTTGTCGGCGGTTTCGGCTTGGCCACGCGCGAGGCCTCTTCCACCTCGATCTTTCTGCGCTCAAGGGCCACGTTCCGAAGTTCGCGGGCCTGCTGCTGGGCGGTTCGGCGTGTCGGGGAAGAAAGTTCCGTCAGCCGGACCGGGGCATCGGGCCGCTTGCGGAACTCGTCGGCCGGCGCCGCAAGCCTCACACTGGACGCCACGGTGCGGACGACCTGCGGGTCCAGGTCGCGCCGGACTTTCAGCCGCTCGTTGAGCACTTGCTGCTGCGCCAAGGTCCGCGGCGGGCGCAAGTCGGCGTGCTCCCGGAAATACCGGTGCCAACCCCGCAAATGCAATTCCCAGCGCGGATCGTGATGGTGGTGGTAATACCAGCGGCAATGGACGAATAGCGGGTCGTAGTGGTAATAGCGATATCGGTACACCGCGAACCAGGGGTAGAACCCCCAGGTTTCATACACCGGGGCATAATAGTCGCCGAAGTAATAGTGGTACGAGATCGGCCGGGCAAACAAGTGCAGCGTCATCGCGCCGAAATCCACGACCACGGCCGGCCGATAGACGTAGCCCAACCTCCACACCGGGCGGTAGAAGCAGACCGGGGCGAAAAGCACCCCGCGGCGCCAGAAGGGGTAATCCCAATAGCCGGCCACGAATATCCAGCCTCGCGGCGACCAGCAGTACGAGGCCGGAACCCACACCCAATCGGGCTGGACCACAGCCCAATACCCCGGCCGCCATACGTACCGGCCCGCACGCCACTCCCAGCAGCCGGGCACCCAAAAGTAGTCGGGCGAGGCTGGCTCGCTGGTGGGGCCTTGCTCGAGGCTCTCGGGCGGCTCGGGGTAGTAGGTGGCTTCGGTGGTGTCGGCCGATGTCCAGAAGCCGGGCACCCACCGCCAGCCGCCGTCCACCTCGGTCCAGTAGCCGGCCACCCAGCTTGCGCCCGCCGGGAAGCGGCCCCATGCCCGAGATGGCCGTCCAGAAC
>JBBIQF010000171.1:0-3826 GCA_037442445.1 Planctomycetaceae bacterium | reverse complement strand
GGGGGCACACGCCATACGCCGCTGCCCCAGATGAAGTCCTTGCGGTCGTCGTCCCAGGCCCAATAGCCAGGAATCCAGATGGCCCCCTCGTCCTCGGGCTTCACATCGGGCGGGACTTCTTCGACCGGCGGGGGCGGGGCCTTGGGCACGGTCAGCGGCTCGAGCCCCCCGGTGGCCACCGGGGCGGCAAACGCCTCATGGATAGGCCCGCGGGTGAGGACCTCCGGCGCTGAAGCCTGCTCGGGCCCGTCCGGAGTGGTAGCGGCGGCCGGCGGCGACGGCGGTGCGGGCAACTCGACCTCGGCCACCTGAGCTGCCGCGGCGAAGACCAGAACGGCCAAAACGGTTCCCCCGGCCAAGAACCACGCCGTGCGGACTTTGCCCATTGCTGCCATGACGATTTCTCCCTTGGCGATGCCAACTTGTACGGTTGTGAACGCCCCTGCGTTTCAGGGCGCTTATCTTGCCCGCACTCATGCAGCCGGGACGGCTACTGCATGACGCAGCCGAGACGGCTGCACCACAATTCAATCCAGCCGGGACGGCTGCACCACAGCAATGTGCCCCTCTGGAATTGTATGCGCAAGCGCCCGCCGGGCCTATCCGGATTTGCCCCGGAAAGGGCCCGGCCCTCGGCCGTGGTTATTGGCCAGTTTCGGACGGCTGCCGGGGGTTTTGCGCTTGGGCCGTGCGTTATGCGGCCCCGGGGCCGGTTCAGATGACGGTCGGCTCTTCCTGTTCTTCGAACCCTTCGGGTTCCAGTTGCAGCGTGACGTGCGAGATGCCGAATCGCTGCCGCAGCGCATCGCGCAGCCGGCGGAGGACGCTGTCGGGGGCCTGGCCGTCCGCGACGACCACGTGGGCCGAAAGCGAATCCATCCCGCTGGTGATGGTCCACACGTGCAGGTCGTGGACATCCAACACGCCGGGCGACTGGAGGATGGTCTGCCGCACCTGGTCCACGTCGATCGCCCGGGGTGCGATTTCCATGAGCACGGCGACCGATTCCTTCAGCAGCCGCCAGGAGGAATAGATGATCAGCCCCCCGATGAGGAGCGAGACCGCCGGATCGACCCAGTTCCAGCCCACGACCCACACGGCGGCGCAGGCGGCCAAAGCGCCCAGCCTGCCCAGCGCATCCATGACCACGTGCAGCCAGGCGCCCCGGACGTTGAGGTTTTGATGGCGGCTGGGGGCCAACAGCCAGGCGCTGGCGAGATTGACCAGAAGGCCGCCGGCCGCGATCGCCATCATCGGCGCCCCGAGGACCTCGGGCGGGTGGCGGAGCCGGCGTATGGCCTCGGCGAACACGAAAAACGCCACCGCCACCAAGGCCGCCCCATTGGCCAGCGCTGCGAGGATCTCGGTGCGGTAGTAGCCGTAGGTCTGTTGGGGCCCGGCCGGCCTCTCCGCCATCCACAAGGCGAACCAGCTCAGGCCCAGGGCGGCCACGTCGGAGAGCATATGGCCGGCGTCGGCCAACAGGGCCAGCGAGTTGGTCAGCAGCCCGCCGATCACCTCGGCCAAGAGGTAGCCGGCAGCCAGGAACAAGGCGTTGCGGAGCTGGCGCTTTTGCAACTGGCGAAACGAAAGGTCGGAAGCAGCGGGCATGACGGCACAATACGCGGGACAATGAGTCGATCGCCTGGCTAGCCCCGGGCGGCGGTCTTCCGGCCCCGGGCCGCCTTGGCCTGGAACATGGCTCGGTCGGCCGCCTCGAGCATGGCCTGGGCCTTGGCGTACCCCTGGCGGCTCAAAGCGATGCCGACGCTGGCTCCCAGACGAATCTCTTGGCGCGCGACGCGGAGCGGCTCGGCCACGTGCCGGGCAATCCGCCGGGCAATGGACTGGGCGTCCTCGGGGCGCCCCACCTCGTCCAGGAATATCGTGAACTCGTCACCGCCGAAGCGAGCCACCAGGTCCCCCGGCCGCACGCACCGGGCGATCCGCGATGCAACGGCCGCCAGCACCCGATCGCCCGTCAGATGGCCGAACCGATCGTTCACCTCTTTGAACCCATCTAGGTCCACGAACAGCACGGCAAACGGCGGCCGGCTGTCCCCCCGCCGGCGGCTGCGCCTCTCGGCGAGCGCCTGTTCCAGGTGCTGCTCGAAGCGGCGGCGGTCGGCCAGGCCGGTCAAAGGGTCGGTTCCGCCCGCCGCGGCCCTGACCATTGGGGAATCCGGCGGTTCGCCCACCTCCGACAAACCCCCTTGTGGGCCCGCTTCCACCCGAGCCATGAGAAGGCGCTCTTTGCCACCCGTGCCCGGCACGGCATGGACCTGGGCAACGGCCTCCAAACGCGACCCGTGCCGTGTGAAAAGCACGCAGCGCACCGGCTCGGCCCGTGGCGGGATCGGGCCGGTACAAGACGACGGCTCGCCGCCGGCCGGACTAGGCACCCATAACTCATGCAGTGTCTTGCGCCGCAGTTGGCCCGACGTCCAACCCAGGGCGGTGCAAGCCGCGGGGTTGGCATCCAACAGTCGCCCATCGCGGGGGTCGAAGCATAGCACCAACTCAGGCGAAGCCAGCCAGGCGGCTTTCCAGCGCCGCAGTGCGGCCAGCGCCGCATGGCGGCTGCCCGCCGGTTGGGTTGTTGAAGGTTTCGATGCGGCCATGGACCGAATTCTCGGATTGAAAACCAGTATCACTCCCCGAAGCCGCGGGCTGACAGGCGTTCGACTTGACGTGCTGCGAAAAGCCTATACCTCGAAATCCTCGGGGCGGAAGCGGAGGAGCTGGCCGGTGGCCAGCGACTCGTTCGCTGTGTGCTCCCCGGGCTGGCCAAGGGAATGATGCGCAGCAGGATGTCCGCCGTTGTGCGAGATCACGGCGTTGCGACCTCTTTTTCGGCCCACTGTACGACACGCTTGGCGATGCGCAGCGCCCGCTGGTATTGCCGGGTGGTTACCGGCGGCGCATGCCCTGGATAGCGCGCTTCGACAGCGAACGGCGTCAATTCTTCGGCTAACCAAACGTATTTCGGTATTCGCAGTCCGTGGCTGGCCAGCACGTTCAGCAATCGTTTCAGGTCGTGGACGTACGGAAACAACACGCGGTGGCGAATCAAGACGGCCTTGATGGCCTTTTCGGCAGCCTGCTGGGCGGCGAAGCACAGGTCTTCGGGGTAGATGTCCGAGGCGGCGGCACCAGCCGCTGCAAGACTGCTCTTGGCCCGGTTCAGCCATTCGCGGGGGTCCGTGGGTGGGTATCGCTTATGCCTCATACACGACGGTGCCCTCTTTCAACGCCTGCCGCAACACCAGATACGGGGAGTCGCCGTAGCGCTGGATGTCTTCCGGGGTGGCCAGCACGACATCCACGGCCGCATGCTCGCCGCCGAGCCGCCGATAAATTTGGGTCAACAGGCGCCAGTGGTTAAACTTTCCGCTCTTGATCACCAGCAGGTCGATGTCGCTATGAGGTCCGGTTCGCCCCCGGGCAGCCGACCCGAAAAGAATGATCTTCTCCGGCCGGGCGGTCTCGACGATTGATCCAACAATGGCGTCCAGACCAGCGGGCCGGGAGACGGATTCCTTCGGGCGAGAATTCTTTCTCCTGTTTCTCCTGCCAGTGCCCATCCGATGCAACCTTTTGTCTTACGAGGGAGGACCTTGCGTGTTTCGGCGGCCGAGGCAAGCCACGCCCGTGATCGGCCCTTGCGCCCCCGCCGCATGGCACCCCTTCGAGACCGAAAGCGGTGTCCGGACCCGATGCAAGCGATCCCGCCGCGCTGCCTCGACCCTGGCGCATGGCTTTGCCCCTGCGGGCGAAGCAACACGCATCACGTCTCGTGTGTGTCCGGCGCTCTTATCGCTAATCG
>JBBIQF010000170.1:0-12651 GCA_037442445.1 Planctomycetaceae bacterium | reverse complement strand
GGCGGATCTGCTCCTGCTTCTCCCAGTGCATTTCCATCACACGGAGCATGGGGGCCCGGTTTTCCTCGAAGCCCTCGAAGGGCCCCACGGCGGCGGCCAGTTCGGCGCTGGTCCGGTAGGCCGCCCCGTGCATCAGGGCGGTCACCGCGCTGCACAGGCCGCGGGCCTCGTCCGAATCGTAGGGCAGCCCGGCCGCCATGATCAGGCTCCCCAGATTCGTGTAGCCCAGACCGATGGGCCGGAACCGGTGGCTGTTCCGGGCGATCCGCGGCGTGGGGTAGCTGGAATGATCGACCAAGATTTCCTGGGCGATGAAGGTCACCCGGCAGGCAGCCATGAAGCGCTGGGCATCGAACGTGCCGTCCGTCCGGCGGAACTTCATCAGATTGACGCTGGCCAGGTTGCACGCCGAATCGTCGAGGAACATGTACTCCGAGCAGGGGTTGGAGGCGTTGATCCGGCCGGAGTTCGGGCAGGTGTGCCAGCGGTTGATGGTGGTGTCGTACTGGATGCCAGGGTCGCCGCACGCCCAGGCGGTTTGCGCCATCTTCTGGAGCAATTCCCGGGCCCGGTAGGTGGGCCCCTCGCGCTGCGGATCGGTAACCCAGTGGGTGGTCCAAAGTGCATCGGCCTCGACGGCCTGCATGAACTCGTCGGTCACCCGCACCGAGAGATTGGCGTTCTGGTACAGGACGGTGGAATAGGCCTCTTCCGGCGTGTAGCCCGCCTGGATCAGGGCCCGGGCCTTCTGCTCCTCTTTGTACTTGCACTCGATGAACTCGAGGATGTCGGGATGGGTCACTTTGAGCGACTGCATCTTGGCCGCCCGCCGCGTCTTGCCGCCGCTGCGGACCACCCCGGCGATCTGGTCGTACACCCGCATGAACGAGAGCGGCCCGGAAGGCTTGCCGCCGCCCGAGAGCTTCTCGCGAAACGACCGCAGGGTGGAAAGATCGGTGCCCGTGCCCGAGCCGAACTTGAAGAGCATGGCCTCGCTGCGGGCCAGCTCCATGATGTCCTCCATGTTGTCGGCCACGCTCTGGATGAAACAGGCCGAGGCCTGCGGATACTCGTAAGGGTTCTCGGGCTGGCGGACCGATTGGGTGTGGCGGTCCCAGTACCAGTTGCACGTGGCCCCGCGGATGCCGTAGCAGTGGTACAGCCCCACATTGAACCACACCGGTGAGTTGAACGACACGCACTGGTGCAGGCACAGCCAGGCCAGTTCGCGGTAGAAGCGCTGGCCGTCGTCGGGCGTGGCGAAATAGCCGTCGGCCAGCCCCCAATCGGTAATCGTGCGGACCACGCGGTGGATGAGCTGGCGCACGCTGGTCTCGCGTTCCGGGGTGCCCGGCTCGCCATAGAAGTACTTGCTGGCCACGACGTTGGTCGCCCGCTGGCTCCACGTGGCCGGCACCTCGCAATCGGTCTGCTCGAACACCACCTCGCCCGACTCGGTCTTGATCGAGGCCGTCCGGCGCTCCCAGGCCACGGTGTCGAAGGGCGAGGCCACGTCCGGGGGGCAGAACGTCGGCTCGATGATCAGCCCGCGCGGCGCAGCCTCTGCCGAAGGCTCCTGGGGCACCGGCATGGCCTGGCGGGCCGGCGAGTTGGCGGTCGAGAGCGAAGATTCGCGCTGCATGGCAGTCCCTCCTGATTTCGAATCGGCATCCCTACACGGTTCTGTGTACGTTCGTACAGATTCTTTCCGCGCCCGTCAAGCGGCAACTGCTCGTGGGAATGTGCCCATGTGCCTGGGCACTTGACTTCGCCGAAGTGCACGACAAAGTGCCACCTGAGTGGGGGACGTGAAAGCGAGCGCCTACTATATATTGTAGCCGATGCCAGACAAACCACAATATACAGGCGTCCGACGCACTAGTCTAACCGCGATGCCCGGCAGGTCAAGCACCCCCTCATGAGAATTTTTTTCGCGGATCGGAAGTCGTTACGCGGCCTCCAGATTTGGGGGGTGCGGCCGATGAGCAAGCCCCTGGCGGCTCCACTCCCCTGTTGACCATCAAGCGGCAGCATCTTTTCGCCCCGGCGTCCTGGGCGACACACGCCGTTGCCTCAAGCAGGCGTCCGCCGTATCCAAATCTCCAAATCTAACCCGCCTTGACCCATAGGGCACCAGCGGCTATTGTCCGCCCACAAATCGATCCCTCCCCCTCCTCTTACTGGTGCCGAGGGGTTTTCCGGGGAAACACGCGGCGGCCTGTGCGATCCCGCGATCCCCTCCCCGCCGGCGAGCGAATCGAGGTGGTCTGGGCAGAACGAAACGGGAAGGATGGTCTGGGCAGACTGGGCGGTCCACGAAACACGGCAAGCTATGTTTTCCCTCCGATCATCGCGTCGCGAGTTTCTCTTGGGCAGCCTGGTCCTCCTCGGCGGTTGCTCCGCCTGGGACAAGCTCAACGCGCTTGCCCTGCGCGAGGATCCGGCCCCGCCCTCGGAGCCTAGGCCCTCTCAGACTCGCTTGGTGGGCGACCTGGCCGTGCCGTTCAATATGCACCCGGTGGTGCTCGAATCCGTGGGCCTGGTGACAGGGCTGCGGGGAACGGGCAGCGATCCCAAGCCTTCGCCGCAGCGCGATGCCCTTCTTTCGGAGATGCACGTGCGCGGGGTCAAGTCGCCCAACCGGCTCTTGGCCTCGGGCAATGTGTCGCTGGTGCTGGTGCGGGGGGTGATCCGGCCGGGCATTCAAAAGGACGACCACTTCGATGTCGAGGTCCGCGTCCCTTCGCAAAGCGAAACGACGAGTCTGCGGGGCGGGTATCTCCTGCAAACCCATCTCAAGGAACTCCAGGTTCTGGATAACGCCATCCATAGCGGACACACGTATGCCACGGCGGAAGGGCCGGTGCTGGTCGATCCGGCCGCCGATCCCAAAAAGGACCGCGTGCTGTGCTGCCGCGGCCGGATTCTGGGAGGCGGCGTGGCCCTGAAATCCCGCCCCCTGGGGCTGGTGCTGCGCGAGAAGTCGATCCACGACGCGGCCACCATCGAGACCGCCATCAACCGCCGCTTCCACACGTTCGACCGGGGGTTGAAAACCGGGGTGGCGCGGGCCAAGGACGACCAATACATCCATCTCACCCTGCACCCGCGCTACAAGGACAACGTGCACCGCTACATGTCCGTGCTGCGGTCGGTGGCGTTGCGGGAATCGGAGACCGAGCGGCTTGAGCGGCTGGCCGTGCTCCAACGCCGCCTGCTGGATCCCATCACCGCCTCGCGCGCGGCGCTGGAGTTGGAGGCCATCGGCAAGCCCGCCGTCGAGGTCCTGCTCCAGGGCATCGCCTCGCCGGATCCGGAGGTGCGGTTCTACTCGGCCGAGGCCCTGGCCTACCTGGATGACAGCCGGGCGGCGGCCCCGCTGGCCGAGGCGGCACGCAACGAGCCCGCCTTCCGGGCATTCGCGCTAGCGGCATTGAGCGCTATGAACGATATCTCTGCCGCGGAGAAGCTCCGCGAGATGCTGCACCTTGCCAGCGCCGAGACCCGCTACGGGGCCTTCCGGGCCCTGTGGGCGATGAATCCCGAGGACCCGGCCATCCGGGGCGAAAACCTCAAGGGGCAGTTCAGCTACCACGTGTTGGATACCGCCGGCCCGCCGATGGTCCACGTGACCCGCAGCCGCCGGGCCGAGGTCGTGCTCTTCGGGCGCGAGCAGTTCCTCCAGCCCCCTTTCACCCTGGAAGCCGGCAACCAGATTCTGGTAACCTGCCGCCAGGGACAGGAAATGACCGTCAGCCGGTTCGCCGTGGACGAGCCGGACCAGAAGCGGGTGGTGCCGGCCCGGGTGGATGACCTGGTGCGGACGATCGTGGAGCTCGGGGGGAGGTATCCGGACGTGGTGTATGCCCTCCAGCAGGCCAAGGCGTGCGGGGCGCTGGCCAGCCGGTTCGAGGTCGATGCCCTGCCGGCAGCGGGGCGGGCGTACTCGCGGGGCGAGAAGGCCGGCCAGGGCGAGGCGGAAAGCGCCGGCCGCACGGCCCACAGCCCGCTGCCCGATCTGTTCGCCCGTAGCGAAAGCAAACCCGCGGAAGACGAGGCCCCGCGCAGCCCGGGTGCCGGTTCGGCGAGCCAGGCGCCGGACGAGGCCTCGGCCAAAGCCAGCCGGCTGGGGGCCCTTTGGAACCGCATCCGCGGAGCGAAGCCGTAGGCTGGATTTTCGCACCCAGGCACCCCGGCGGAATGGCGAATGCCGAAAGCCGAATGACGAATGTCGAAGTTGCAGGGTGAGTGCTTTCCACGTACCACCACCTGGGAGCCCTGGTTGGGCATCCGGCGGCCTGCGCGGCCGCTGCCGGCCCGGGGCCCTCGGCACCGGCCGGCATGATGTTTCCTGCCCCCGTTTGGTCACCTTCGATCGATGCTCAAAGCCCTGGAACTGGCAGGCTTCAAGAGTTTCGCCGATAAGACCCGGTTCGAGTTCCCCAAGGGGATCACCGTGGTGGTGGGGCCCAATGGGTCGGGCAAGTCGAACGTGGTCGATGCCATCAAGTGGGTCCTGGGCGAGCAGAGCGTCAAGAACCTTCGGGGCGGGGAGATGGCCGATGTCATTTTCAACGGCTCGGCCACGCGCCGGCCGCTGAACGCCGCCGAGGTCACGCTGACGTTCGATAACACCTCGCGGCTGCTGGCCATCGACACGCCGGAGGTGCACATCACCCGCCGCATCTACCGCAGCGGGGAGTGCGAATACTTGATCAACCGGCAGCCGGCCCGGCTGCGGGATATCCGCGACCTGCTGGCCGGCACGGGCCTGGGGACCTTGGCCTACAGCGTCATCGAGCAGGGCAAAGTGGATCTGCTCTTGCAGGCGTCGAGCCGCGAGCGGCGCGTGATCTTCGAGGAGGCCGCGGGCATCAGCCGCTTCCGCGCCCGCAAGATCGAGGCCCTCCGCCGCCTGGAACGGGTCGAGCAGAGTTTGCTGCGACTTTCGGACATCGTCGAGGAGGTGGAAAACCGGTTGCGGGCGGTGCGGCTACAGGCGGCCAAGGCGCGGCGCTACCGGGAACACAGCCTCCGATTGCAGGAATTGCGGACCCAGGTGGCCCAGGTCGATTGGCGGGCGCTGGGCGATCGGCTGGCCGGGGTCGAGTCGGAGTTGGCCACGCTCCAGGCCGAACATCAAACCCTGGCCGCCCAGGCCGAGGCCCTCCAGACACGCCACCTCCAGGCCGAAGAGGCCCTCGGGCAACTGGACGAGCGATTGCGCCGCACGGAGGGCCAATCGGCGGCCATCCGCGAACGCATTGCCGCCGCCGAATCGGCCATCCAGCACCAGCGCGCCCGCTTGCGCGACCTGGAAGAAGAACAACAGCGCTACCAGCGGCAGTGGCTGGCGATGCACCTGCGGGCCGATAACCTCCAGCAACAACTGGCCCAGACCCGCGCGGAGTTCGACCTGGCCCAACAGGAGCATCGCCAGTTGGCCGAGCGCCTCGGGGATGAGGAACGCCGGCTGAGCGAGGTGCTGGCCTCGCTGGACCAACTCCGCCAGGAGCACCACGGCGCCACCACCCAGCAGCGCGAGCTGTCGCAGCAGGCGGTGGAGTGGGGCCACCGGACGAGCAGTCTGGAAGGCCAGCTCGCTTCGGCCGAGGCCGCCGCCCGCCGCCTGGCCGAAAAGGCCCAGGAGCTGGCCGGCCAGATCGATGCCTGCACGCACGACGTGGAATCGCTTCAGGCGGAACGTGCCGATTGGGCCCGCAAGGTGGAGGCAGTGCGCCAAGCCCGGGAAGAGGTCCAAAGCCGCCTGGCCGAGCACCGCCAATCGCGGGCTGCACGCCACAGCGAACTTGGGGAGCTGCGCCAGCGCCACAGCTCGGTCGCCGGCCGGGCCGCCGTGCTCGAAGAACTGGAAAAACGCTATGAAGGCCTCAGCCCGGGCGTCAAAGAGGTGCTGTCGCGGGCCCGGGGGCCGGATCCTGGGCCGTTCCGGCAGGTGTGCGGCCTGGTGGCCGACCTGTTGCGCGTCAGCGTCGAGGCCGCCCCGCTGATCGAGGCCGCCCTGGGCGACCTGGCCGAGTACGTGGTGCTCCGCCCCGGGCGCGAGCTACTGGACCATCTGTGCCAGCAACCCTATCATTTCAGCGGGCGGGTGGGGTTCTTATGGCTGGAGGCCAGCGAGGGCCGCCCGAGCGAGACGCTGGAAGGCCAGCCGGGCGTGTTGGGCCGCGCCGATCGCTTCGTGGAGACCGACCCCGCCTGGCAGGGTCTGGCCCGGCGCCTTTTGGGCCGGACCTGGATCGTGGAAACCCTCCGGCATGCCGTGGCGTTGGCGGCTCCGGAGAAGGGATGGAGTTTCGTGACCCTGGCGGGCGAGCGGCTGGCCGCCGATGGCACGTTTTCCGTCGGGCCGCGCCACGGTTCTGCCGGGCTCATCTCCCGCCGCAGCGAGTTGCGCGCCTTGCACTCCCAACTGGCCGAACTCGAAAGCCGCATCGAACAGGCCCAATCGGCCGTGCTCCGCCTGGACCAGCAGATCGGCCAGGACGAAGCACAGCTTGCGGGGGCGGAAGCGGCCTTGCAGTCGGCCAGCGATGCTTTGGCTGGCTGCGGCAATCGCCTTACCGCTGCCGAAGCGCGGCGTGCCCAGCTCCACCAACAGCGGGCCGCTTTGGAGGCCGAACAGGCCCAATTGGCGGCCGAGGCCCAGGCCGCCGCGGCCGCCCTGGACGATGCCCGCTCCCACAAGCGGCAAATCCACGACGCGGTGGCGGCTTGCGAGGCCCGCCTGGCCGATCTGGCCCGGGACATCGCCCGGCTGGAGGAATTGCACCAGATGCGGCTCCGCCAGGCCACCGAAGCCAAGGTCGAACTGGCCAAGAGCGAGCAGCGCCTGGAGAACCTCGGCAGCCGCCTGCGCCAGTTCCAGGAAAGCCAGCAGGAACGCGAGCGTGCGGCCGCCGAGTTGGGCCAGCATCTGGCCGACTGCCGCGCCCGGCAAGAGGAGGCCTGCCGGGCGATCCTGCAGGCGGAGGCCGAACTGGCCAGCGCCTATCTTTGCAAGGAATCGCTCCAGGCCCAGAGCGCCGCCCTGGGGCAGCGCCGGGCCGAGCTGCTGGCCAGCCGGGCCGCCCTGGCCGCCGATCTGCACCGCTTTCGCACCCGCATGCAGAAACTGGAAGAGCGGATCCATGCCCGGCAACTGGTCGCCAGCCAGCTCCGCCTGGAACGCGCCGCCCTGGCGGACCGGCTCCGGGAGGAGTATGGCATCGAACTGGCCCAGCTCGATGCGGAACCCGATGCCGAGGAACTTCGCCGCCGCGAGGAAGTGCAGGCCGAAATCGACCAACTCCGCCAGAAGATCAACGAACTGGGCAACGTCAACCTCGAGGCCCTGGAGGAACTCGACCAGTTGGAAACGCGCTACAACACGCTGGCGGCGCAACTGAAGGACCTGACCGCGGCCAAGAACGCCCTGCGGCGCATCATCGACAGGATCAACGCCGATAGCCGCAAGCTGTTCCTCGATACGCTCCAGACGGTCCGCGGGCATTTCGTCCAGCTTTTCCGGGACCTGTTTGGCGGGGGCCAGGCGGAAATCGTGCTCGAAGAGGGGGCCGATGTCCTGGAAGGCGGGGTGGAGATCGTCGCCCGCCCTCCCGGCAAAGAACTCCGCAGCATCTCGCTTTTGAGCGGAGGCGAAAAGACGTTGACCTGCGTGGCGTTGCTGTTGGCGCTGTTCCGCAGCCGGCCCAGCCCCTTCTGCGTGCTGGACGAGGTCGATGCCGCCCTGGACGAGGCGAACATCGATCGGTTCATCCAGGTGCTCCAGGGTTTTCTGGCCTGGACGCAGTTCATCATCGTCACCCACTCCAAGAAGACCATGACGTGCGCCACGACCCTGTACGGGGTGACCATGCAGGAGTCGGGCATATCCAAACCGGTATCCGTGCGGTTCGAGGACGTAAGCGACGAGGGCGAAATCCTTTCGGCTCCGGCGGGGCCCGCGGCCTCGGCCACGGTGCCCCCCGCGCAGGAGCGGGCCGCCTGAGCCCCTGCCAGCACTCAGGGGGGTGCCATGAAACTCCATTGCCCGCAATGCGGCCAGCTTGTGCCGGCCGAGAATATCTACTTGGCCACCGGCTGGGCCACCTGCCCGGCCTGCCACGAGTTGATTCGGCTGGCCGAGGTGGTCCCCGATTTCGCGCCGGCCGGGCCCGCCGAGCCCAAACCCCAGCGCCCCTTCGACGCCCACGCCCTGCTGGAACGCACGCCGCAGCGACTGCTCTTGCATCTGCCCGCCCGGGGCGTCAAGGGGGGCCATTGGGCGCTGGTGGGGTTTGCCATCTTCTGGTTGGCCTTCACGGCCTTTTGGACCGCCGGCGCGCTGGGTTTCGGCCGGGCCATCCAGCTCTGGAACCTGGCGTTTGCCGCGTTTTCGATTCCTTTTTGGCTGGTGGGCTTCGGCATGCTCATTGGCGTGCTGTTTGCCGCCCGGGCGGAATACACGGTGCGCATCGACGCCTCGTTTCTGGTGGCCCAGGTGCGGTGCCTTTTCTGGCGGCGGCGAAGAGTGATCGACCGGGCCCAGGTGCAGCACGCCCGGGCCGGCAAACGCTTCCGGACGGGCAGGATGGAATCCTCGCCCGAGCAACTCTGGCCGGTGGAAATCGTCTTCGAACGAGGCACTTTCCGCCTGCCGTGCGAAAGCCGCGAGGAGCAGGCGTGGCTGATCAGCGAGATCAACGATTTCCTCCAAGCGGTCCCGTACCGGCCGGCCCCCTTCCCCTCGATGTACCTGGAGAGCGAAGAGCCTCAAGCGTAAGCCTTCCCGGCGCAGGCACGGGGTGCTTCGGCGGGCGCGGGGGTGTGGCGTTGCCGGGGCGAGAATGCAGGGGCTATACTGGGTCTCATGCGAAGGATCCCGCCCGGCGCCCGCGCGCCGAGAATGCCCCCCGCCTCGCCTGCCGCCGACCAACCCATCGCCCCGGCCGAAACCCGCAATCTGCTCACGCTGGCGCTGCACCTGATCGTGTTTCGGATCGGGTGGACGTTCAAGCAAGAGTCGATCATCATGGCGGTGTTTCTGGATGCCATTGCGGGGCAGGATTGGGTGCGGGGGCTGCTGCCCACCTTGAGCCGGCTGGGGCAGAACATTCCGCCCATTTGGTGGGCCCGGCCGCTCAAAGAAATGGACCGCAAAAAGCGGTCGCTGGCCCTTTTCACCCTGCTGGTGGCCGCCCCGTTCCTGGCGCTGGCGGGGCTGTGGTGGGCCCTGGGGGGGCAGAGCCGGCCCTGGCTGCCCGCCGTCTTCCTGGCCCTGTACTTCGGTTTTTCGGTCCTGTACGGGCTCCAGCAGCTTTCGCTGGGCACGGTGCAAGGGAAGTTGATTCGGCCCACCCGGCGGGGCCGATTGCTATGGGTGGCCCAACTCTTGGGCTTGCCGCCCGTCGTGCTATTGATGATCTGGCTCATGCCCCAGTGGCTGGCCGAGCCCCAAACCGGATTCGTGCGCATATTCTTCTTTGCCGGGCTGAGCTTTCTGGTTTCTGGCCTTCTGGCCCAAGGGTTGCACGAGCAGCCGGGGCGCACCGCCGAAGAGACGGTCGAGGCCCGGCGGATCGTGGGGGGGCTTCGGGCGGGCCTGGCCGAAACCTGGCTGGTCCTCCGCCGCGACGGCAATCTTCGCTTGCTGATCGCTGTGGCCTTCCTATTGAGCAGCGTGCTGGTGCTGGCCCCGCATTACCAGGCCTTAGCCCGCGTCCGCTTCCAGTTGACGCAGGCCCAGATGGCCCGCCTGGCACCCGGCTGGCTGGTGATCCAAACCACCAGCGTCAGCCTGTTCAGCCTGGCCATCGGATTCCTGGCCGATCGGCGCGGCAACCGGCTGACGCTCCGGTTGCTGATTCTGGGGGCGGCCGTGGCGCCGGTGCTGGCGGTGGCGGTGGCCCATCTGCCCGGCGGGCTGGGGCCCCGGCTGTATTGGACCGTCTATATCCCCCAGGGGCTCAGTCCCCTATTGTTATTGCTGTTGAACAATTACACCTTGGAAATCTGTGCGCCGGAGGACCATCCCCGATATCTCAGCACCATGACCATGTGCCTGTTGGTGCCCTTTATGGGCTCCCCGCTGGCCGGCAAGCTGATCACGCTCACCAGCTTCGAAGCGGTGTTCGTTGGCGCTGCGGCGTCGATGGTGGCCAGCGCGGTGTTGACCTTCTGGCTCAGGGAGCCGCGGCACGAGGGGGGCCTGGCCTCGGCGGGCGCCGGGAGTTCGCGGCCGGGATGTTCTCCCCGGCGGCGGCTCGGATAATATTACCGGGGGGCGTGGCTGGTGCGCTGGTGGCCAGGCTGCGGGCGATGCACCGGCGCAAGAGGGACGCTCAACACATGATCGCAGCGGAGGGATCGGGTCGATGTCGGCGTGGCGATTGCTGTTGGCGGAAATCGGGTACCGCAAGCTGTCGTTCGTATTGAGCGGCGTGGCGGTGGTGGTCGCGGCGGCGCTGTTCGTCTGCGGGCCGATCGTGGTCGAAGGCTTCCAGCGGACCAGCCAGGCCGAACTGGCCGCCATGGTCCAGCGGAGCAATGCCGAAATCTCGGCCTTGTCGCAGCAGATGGAGGCGGAGCTGGCCGCCATGTCGGCCGAGTTGGACCGCTCGGTGGCGGAAATGCGGGCCCTCGAAACCCGTACCCGGGCGGACCTCGACCGGTTGCAAAAGGAGACGCAGCGGCTGATGCGCGATATGGGCTTCAACCTGCTCATCGTGCACCGGGATACGAACATGGCCGATTTCTGGTCCACCGACTTCGCCGTGCACGATATGCCGCAAGAGTACGTGGACCGGCTGGCCCGCGACAAACGCCTGACCCTGGTGCGGCACCTGGTGGCTACCCTCCAGGCCAAGATCACGTGGGAGAACCGCAAGGTGCTGTTGGTGGGCTATCTGCCCGAGGCCACGCAGCCGCACCTGCTGGAAAAATCGTCGATGGGCTACACCATCCGGCCCGGCGAGGCCTTCCTGGGGCACGAGCTGGGCGTGGGGCGAAAGGTGGGCCAGACGATCCGCATCCGCGTGGGGGACGTGGAGCGGGAGTTCCGCATCGCCCGCATCCTGCCCGAACAGGGGAGCAAAGAGGATATCACCATCGCGGTCTCGCTGGCCGACGCCCAGGCGTTGCTCAATAAGCCCGGCCGGGTGAACCAGATTCTGGCTCTGGGCTGCCGCTGCGAGGGCGACCGGCTGGCCACCATCCGCAAGCAACTGGCCGACGTGCTGCCCGAAACCCGCATCACCGAGTTCCGTTCGATCGCCATCGCCCGGGAAGAGCAGCGGGCCCTGGTTGAGGCCCAGCAGGCCAAGATTCTGGGGCAGATGCGGGAAAAGATCCAAGCCCAGGAAGCCGCATTGGCCCAGCGCCGCCAGTTCTGGCAGGAGAACCTCCGGCACCGCCGCGAGGCCCTGGAGGCCGACTTCCGCACCCGCCAGGACGAGCTGGACCGCCAGAACCGCCTGGCCGAAACGCTGACCGCCACCGTAACGCCGCTGGTGGTGCTGGCCGCGGGCGTGTGGGTGGGCCTCTTGGCCCTGGCCAACGTGCGGCAGCGGCGGACGGAGATTGGCGTGCTGCGGGCGTTGGGAAAACCCTCGGCTTGGATCGCTGCGCTACTGTTGGGAAAAGCCGCCCTGGTGGGCCTGGTGGGGGCCGCATTAGGCGCGGCTGCGGGCGTAGGCTTGGCCTGGTGGCTCTGTACTGCCGCCTTGGGTATCGCAGGCCAGGCCATGCCGCTCCGCGCCGACCTGCTCGTAGCCGCGGTGCTCGGGGCGCCGGTGGTCTCCGCATTGGCCAGCTATCTGCCCACGGTGCTGGCTTTGGCCCAGGACCCTGCGCTTGCCCTGCGCGAAGCATGATGGCGCAGGGTGGCTGGCGCCGCAGGGCCGCGGGCACTGCCGCTTGGAAAGGCAGCTCCGCAGAACCCTGGCAATGAGCACCGGCAGGCCCGCCGCCGGTATCGGGCCCGTGTGGGCCGGCCTCCACCTGCGGTGGCAAGCACCCGCTTACGCCAGAATGCCCTTGACGACCTTGGCGGGTTCCACGCCGGTCAGGCGCTGGTCCAGCCCCTGGTAGCGGAACGTGAATCGCTCGTGGTCGAAGCCCAACAGGTGCAAGATCGTGGCGTGCAGGTCGCGGATGGGAACGGGGTCCTTGACGATGTTGTAGGAGAAATCGTCCGTCTCGCCGTAGATGGTGCCGGGGCGGATGCCGCCGCCGGCCAGCCACATGGTATAGCATCGCGGATGGTGGTCGCGGCCGTAGTTCTCGCGGGTCAGTGTGCCCTGCGAGTAGATGGTCCGCCCGAACTCGCCCCCCCAAAGAATCAGCGTCTGGTCCAAAAGCCCCCGGCGCTTGAGGTCCTGGATGAGGGCGTAGCAAGGCCGGTCCACGTCGCGGCACTGGTCGGGCAGCCGGCCGGCCACGTTGGAGTGCGTGTCCCAATTGTTGTGATACACCTGGATGAACCGCACGCCCCGTTCCACCATGCGCCGGGCCAGCAGCGCCGTATGGGCGAAGGTGCCGGGGTTGCGGGCCTCGTCCCCATACAGGGCGTACGTCGAGGGGGGCTCGCCCGAGAGATCGACCAGCTCCGGCACGCTGGCCTGCATGCGGAAGGCCAGTTCGTATTGCTGG
>JBBIQF010000169.1:0-12696 GCA_037442445.1 Planctomycetaceae bacterium | reverse complement strand
CAAACCTGACCCGGCGCGGGATCACTTCTCCCGATGGCACCGCGTGAAGTATTACCTACTGGCCGGGTTCGTGGCGATGGCGATCATCGGCGGCCACTGGGGCACGCTGTTCGACCCGCTGGTGCTCCTCTACCGCTCGACACCGCCGCCTTGTTGCCGGCAACCCAGTGGGCCGTGGAGCAAGGTTCCAAGGCCGTGTTCGATGCCGACCTGGGCGCCGGGCGATTCCGCGTGCACCATCTGACCGATGTCCCCTACCGGTTCCTTCGCGACCACGTGTTCGTTGTGCCCAAGCAGGCATTCTTAGGCGCGTGGCTCATCGTGCTGGTCTTTGGAGTGCTGGTGGCACTGAACCGCGTCCGGCCGCGATTCTGGTGCCGGTATCTCTGCCCCCTGGGGGCACTTCTGGGATTGGTTGCGTGGCGGCCGTTGTTGCGGCGCCATACGCGGCAAGAGGACTGCAACCAGTGCGGCATCTGCGGCGTGGGCTGCCGGGGGGCTGCCTCGGACGCCCCGGGCGAGGGCTGGCATCCCTCGGAGTGCTTCGGCTGCTTGAACTGCACCTCGGCGTGCCCCCGGGGCAGTTTGGGCTTCGTGTGGCACTGGCCTTTCGGCCAGCAAACGCCGGCAGCCTCGGTGGGCCTATCGCGCCGGGCGGCCCTGGCCGCGGCCGCAGGGGGACTGGCCAGCCTGGCCTTCTTCCGGGCAACACCGCAGTCGCGGGCAACCACCTTCAATCCCTTGCTGCTTCGGCCCCCCGGGGCCCGCAGCGAACCGGAATTCCTCGCCCGGTGCATCGGCTGCGGCATGTGCATCAAAGTCTGCCCCACCGGCGGGCTCCAACCCGCATTGTTCGAAGCCGGCTTGGAAGGCATCTGGACCCCTCGGCTGGTCCCGCAGATCGGCTATTGCGACCACATGTGCAACCGATGCGGCCAGGTGTGCCCCACCCAGGCCATCGAACCGCTGCCCCTGGAGGAAAAGCAGTCGCGGCGGATCGGCCTGGCGGCCTTCGATACCACCCGCTGCATACCCTATGCCTACGGTATCGACTGCATCGTTTGCGAAGAGCACTGCCCCGTGCCGGAGAAGGCCATCTATACCGTCGAGGTCGAGGTTGTCGGCCGTGACGGCCAGAAAAAGACGGTGCTCCAACCCCGGGTCGATCCCAAGAAGTGCACGGGCTGCGGGGTGTGCGAGAATGTATGCCCCTACCAGGATCGCCCCGGCGTGCGCGTTACCAGCGCCAACGAGTCCCGCCATCCCGACAATCAGCCCGTGGTGGTCCCCTCGGCCGAAGAAAGCCCCTACCCGTAGCGCGCCGATCGCGTTGCGCAACAGCAAGCGGAGGAATCGCCGCAACCGGCACCCAGGTGGTCCGATAGCGCAGGTCTTGCGGTTGCAGACGCCGCTTTGCACGCGCCCCCCAGAAGATGCCGCCTGGCACGAGGGCCAGTCGCCCGGCGGCCGTCAATCGACCAGCGGCGGCCCGATAACGCGCTCCCGCTTTGGCGCAAAAAGGTTCTGCACATTGCCCGCGGTGGTCCATTGGCCGTCACGGCCTTCGCGCACCGGGGTTTCGCGACCGATCAGCCCCTCCAAGGCCATTCGGCGGAGACCGGAAAACGTCACCGGCCCAACCTCCGTATCGGCGGTCCTGTAGTACCAGCGATCACTCATGGGACCGAAACCTTCGTGAAGGGGCACCAGGCGTGTGCTCGCGCCGATGTGGCAGGCTCCCTGTTCCGAAATCTGGCGGGAAATCCTCCTCGGTAATCCATCCTATTCAGAGGATTCTACGTGTCAAGGGGAGCGAAGTGATCCCTTTATCAGGGGGATTTACTCCAATAGAGGGGATGCGGGCGCCCGGTCCTTTTGCCCCACAGGGTCGGCGGCCCGGGTGTATCCGGGGCACCGGCCCCCGGCGTGCCGCTATCCGCCGATCATCACGGTAACGCATCCCATGACGATCACTACCCCGTGCACCGTGTTATCGCCCATGCGGGCCGCCGGCAAACCCCCGATCATCACCGTGGCCGAGCCTTTGGCGATCATTTCGGTCGGTCCGGTGCATACGGCGATATCGCTCAGCCGGGCCGCCGGCATTCCCCCAATCAGAACGGTAGGCAATCCGGAAGAAATCGGTCCACCGACGTGAGGTACCGGCCCCGGATTCACGGCCGGGCACACATGCAGATCGCCAATACGTGCAGCAGGTGGCATCGGTAAGTTTAGAGCAATTCGTGCGTTAATCGGTGCCGAGCTCTCATGCAGCGTGCCTGCGGGTTGGGCACTGGCTGCGCCCGGTTGCGGGTCGCGTCGGCCAGTGCACTCCTAACAGGCGGCACCTCCTATAGGGTTATCCGCGCTTTTCGAGGCCGGGTTGCGTGCCTTCAAACGGGATTACGATGATGGTGGCAAGGCGGTGGCCTGTCAAGGGGGCGGCCGCCCGGGCAAGGGATCGACATGCCTGGTTGCGTTGCCGGGTGGAACGGTTACCCCCATCGGTGGCCCCTAGATGCAGTTCGGGCAGATGGAATATATAATGGCCGTGTTTCCAGCCGGCCTCGAGGCCGTAAAGCCGGCCTCGTGCGAAGCCGGCACGCGAGCTGCCAGCGGGGCCTGAGCGGCAATCAAGGCAAAATACATAAAGCGGTCGGTTCGGGGTAGCGGTAAGAGGTGGGCACGGGCAAAGGCCGATGTTCCGGCCTGTTGCTCCGTTTGCCCCTCGTCGGGGCCGGATGGGCTTACGCGGTTCGCCTGGGCCGGCCGATCAAACGGGGGGCAGCATGAGGGGATGTGGCGGCGCACAGCGCCGCGGGGCACAGAACGTCGAACCGGATCGGGTTCTGCTGAGAGATTCTGCGTGCGAGGGTCTTTCGGGTTTGCCGTGAAGTTCGCCGCTTGGGCGCTGGTGGCCCAGGCGGTGTGGGCTGCGCAGGGCCCGGGCGTGCCGCCGGAATTGCATCCCTGGGGCCGCTTCCGGCCGGGGGCCTGGAAACTGGCCCGCGTCGTCACCGAAACCTTCGACGAGCAGGGCCAACCCACAAGCGTCACCACCTCCTACACCACCACCACGCTCCAAGCCGCCGAGGGAAACGGCACGCTGGTGCTCCGTGTGGAAGCGGTGTTGGAGGTCTCCGGCAAACGGTTCGAGGTGCCGCCCACGCTGAGCAAGCAGGGATTGCACGGCGAGAACCCGGGCGAAAAGGTGACTATCTCCCCCCTGGCCGACGGCGAAGTCGAAATCCAAGGCCGCAAGATCCCCTGCAAGATCGTGCAGGTGGAAATCGAGGGCCGCAAAGGGCGGAGCCTGATCAAGACCTGGTATTCCGCTTCCGTGGCACCGTATGTGCTTCGCCGGCACATGCAGACCTGGGACCCGGATGGCAAGACGCTCGGCTCCGAGACCGAGATGCAAGTGGTGGCCCTCAACGTCCGGTGCGAGCAGCTTCCGTTCCGCTCGCAAGCCGCCGAGGTCCTGGTAACCACCACGCACCCCAAAGGCAAGACGGTGACCAAGGCCGTCACCTCGCCCGACGTTCCGGGCGGGGTGGTTTGCCACACGGCCGAGGAGTTCGACGCCGCCGGCCGGCTCGTACGGCGATCCACGCTTTCGCTTCTGGATTACGGCCTCACCCCGTCGCGCAAGGACACGGGGCTTTTCTATCGGCTTCGCAGCCGGGGACATCGGGCCTATCGGGCCGGCATGCCGCACTGAGACTTTCTTGGGCCGCACGGCCGGCTGCCGTGTCCTGGTTTCCGACGCATCGGGGGTTGAGGCCACGGACTTGTGGGCACGCCCTGCCGTGGCCCACCATGCCGCCTGGACCGCGTGGTACCGTTGCCGGGCCCCTTGGGCATCGGTCATACTAGAGGCCGTTGGGCGGGCGGGCTTTCGGGCCGCCGAGCGCCCATACCGAGGGTAGCCGCGGCAGGCGAGGAGCCACCCCGGGGTTGCGGCTCGCCTGCCAGCGGCAGCGCGGGGCAGTTGTTTGCCTGAGCACTGGTCCACGAGGTGCATCATGAAGCCTACACGTTCCGTGAGCAGACGGGAGTTTTTGGGAAAGGCGGGCCTGGTGGGCGCGGCAGTGCCCTATGTGGTTTCGCCTGCGGCGCTGGGCCAAGCGGGCAAAGCCCCGCCCAGCGAGAAGATTCGGCTGGCGCTGATTGGCTGCGGCGGCATGGGAAGGGGCAACCTGGGCAACTGCGCGAATCAGCCCGACGTGGTCGTCGTCGGCGCCTGCGACCCTTGGCAGGCCCGCCGCGACGCTGTCTGCGCCCAATTCAAGGACACGTGCAAGCCCCACAAGGACTACCGCGAGGTCCTGGACCGCAAGGATGTGGACGCGGTGATCATCGCCTCGCCCCCGCACTGGCATTGCCTCCAGGCCATCCATGCCTGCGAGGCAGGCAAAGACTTCTACCTCCAGAAGCCCATGACGCTGTACCTGGGCGAGAGCCTGGCGGTCCGCAACGCGGCCAAGGAGCACAAGCGGATCAGCCAGATCGGCACGCAAATCCATGCCTCGGAAAACTACCGCCGCGTGGTGGAGATCGTGCGGGCAGGCATGCTGGGAAAGATCAGCGCCGTGCGGACGTTCAACGTGATGAACCAGGGACCCAAAGGCGTGGGCACCGATCCGAACACCACGCCCCCGCCCGGGCTGGACTGGGAGCTTTGGGTCGGCCCGGCGCCCATGCGCCCCTACAATGCCATCCTGGCCGCCAATTCCTATAACCATTGCTCGTTCATGGCCTACAGCGGGGGCTGGCTGCCGGGGATGGCGCCGCACATCATCGACCTGCCCGTCTGGGCCCTGGACCTGGGGTATCCCACGCACATCCATTGCGCCGGCGGGCGGTTCGTGATCCACGACGACGGCGATGCCCCCGACGTGCAGGAGGTGCTCTGGCAGTACCCCGGGCTGGTGATGACGTGGATGGGCATGCTGGCCAACAGCTACGGTTTCGACCTGCACGGCCAGCCCGTGCCGCAGCGCCGCCTGGGCATCTATTTCCACGGCGTGGACGGCACGTTGTATTGCAACTACGGGATGTACAAGATCGTGCCCGAGGGCGATCGCATGAAAGGCCGCGAGTTGCCCAAACCGTCGATCCCCCCATCGCCCGGGCACGAGCGGGAGTGGCTCGATTGCATCAAGAGCCGCAAGGAGCCCAGTTGCAGCGTGTTCTACCACGTGAAGGTGGACGTGCCGATCGTGCTGGCCAACCTGTCGCTCCGCTTGGGGCGGTCGCTGCGGTTCGACCCTGCCAAGGAATGGATCACCGGCGACGAGGAGGCAGCCCGCCTGGCCGTGCCCGAGTACCGCAAACCGTGGACCTTCCCCAAGCGGTACCTGCCGGTTTGAGGGCCTGCGCATCGCGAACCTTTCATCCCCGGAGGCGACCATGCATACGATCCAACGCCGCAAGTTTCTGAAGAGTTCGGCCGTGCTGGCCGCGACCACCATCGTTCCCATGCGGCCGCTGTATGCCCGCGGAGAGTCGGCGGCCACCAGCACGGCGGCCAACGAGAAGCTGCACATCGCGGGCATCGGGGTGGGGGGCCGGGGCGGCGCCCACGTCGAGACCTCGCTGCGCGAGAACCTGGTGGCCGCCTGCGACGCCGTGGACGGGGCCGTAGCCGGCTGCCTGGCCCACGTCGAACGCGCCTACCGCCAGCGGAACATCAAGGCCCCGCTGCCTAAGCCATTTGCCGACTACCGGCAGATGTTCGACGCGATGGAAAAGCAGATCGACGCGGTGTTCGTGGCCACCCCCGACCACCACCATGCCCCGGCCTCGATGATGGCCATCCGCCGCGGCAAGCACGTGTACTGCGAGAAGCCGCTGACGCACAGCATCTTCGAGGCCCGGCAATTGACCCTGGCCGCCCGCGAGCATAAGGTGGCCACCCAGATGGGCAACCAGGGGCGGGCCGGCGAAGGCTGGCGCGTGCTGTGCGAGGTGATCTGGGCGGGCATGATCGGCAACGTGCAGGAAGTGCACGTGTGGACCGACCGGCCCGGCATCCCCTCCCGCTTCTGGTGGCCGCAGGGCGGCACCCGGCCCCCGGGGAGCGACCCCGTGCCCAAAGGGCTCCACTGGGACGTGTGGCTCGGCCCCGCCCCCGAGCGCCCCTACCTCGATACCTACAAGGAGGGCAAGTTCAAAGGCAAACGCGTGTACCAGCCGTTCGTGTGGCGCGGCTGGTGGGACTTCGGCACCGGGGCGCTGGGCGATATCGGCTGCCACGCCATGAGCGGCATCTTCTCGGCGCTGAAAATCCAGCACGCCGCGGCCACCTGGCTGGTCAAAGATACGGGCGACACCACGGACGAGATGTTCCCCAGCGCGTCGATCATCGGCTGGGAAATCCCCGCCCGCGGCGACATGCCCCCCTGCAAGATCTTCTGGTACGACGGCGGCATGTATCCGCCCAAAGACGTGGGCGAGCTGCCGGCCGACAAAGAGTACCCCGATAACGGCATGATCGTCGTGGGCGATAAGGGGAAACTTTCGGTGTACGGCGAGGGCCCGCGGCTGATTCCCGAGTCGCGCATGAAGGACTTCAAGAAGCCGGCACCGGTGATCCCCCGCTGCCAGAGCGACCATTTCGGCGAGTGGGTCACGGCGTGCAAAGGGGGCCGGGCGCCGTTCTCGAATTTCGATCATGCCGGGCCGCTGACCGAAATGGTGCTGCTAGGCAACCTGGCCCTCCGGGCCGGGCCGGGCAAACGCGTCGAGTGGGATGGCCCCAACCTGAAGGTCACCAACCTGCCCGAGCTGAATCGCTTCGTCAAGCGCGAGTACCGCAGCGGCTGGACGCTGTAAAGCGCACGGCCTCTACCATGGCGCGCCGATAAGCCTGGAGGGACGCGCTCCGTCGCGTTTGGCGTTTGCAATCACATTTGCGGCCACGACGGAATGCGGCGGCCACGACGGAGCGTGGCCCTCCAATGCGGCATGGCCCGCAAATGGTGCGTGGCTGCAAAGCAGCCAGCCTACCGCCTGGCCGTCAGTCCAATTCCGGCGGCACGTTGCCGTAGGACCATGGCCCGCGGAAAGGCGGGGCCTTGGGTGGGCGGGGAATCTCGCCGGGGCGGAACTGCCCGGCCAAGCGCAGGCATGCCTCGACGATTTTTCGTCCGGCCGCCGGTTCGAGATTGCTGTACGCCGTCAGCCGCGTCTCGTACCCGCCGCCGTGCGGTCCCAGGGCCTCTTCCGTGGGCACATAGCCCACGCAGTCGTTGGCCAGCTCCACGATAAAGGTGATGGGGAAGGGGCTTTTGGCGCGGATATCCAGGCCAAGCCGGCAGAAAAACTCGGCGGGGTTGGCCAGAATGCCCACCGGGCCGATCTGAATGGCCTGCACCTCGAAGGTGCGGGTGGGCTCTTTGGCCAACAGCACGATCTCTTTGGCGAACGTCCATTCGGTGTGCCCTACCTTCTCGGGCGATTGCTGGACGAGTTCCAGGCACTTGCGGACCCGCTCGGGCTTGGGCTTGCGGCGGGCCACGGTCAGCGTCTCGGTGCGCGCACCCAAAGGCGCCAGCGTGCCGCGGTCCATGCTGACCAGCACCTTGACGGCCTCGGCCCCCACCCGGCCGCCGACGATCTCGCCCCACCGGTCCTGTCCCGGCTGGACATAGGGGTTGAGGTTATCGACCTGCGTGACATCGCCCGAGGCCCCCTGGAGAAAGACCACGACCGTATCCGGGCTGAACATCCCGCGGATCGTCCGCTCCATATGATAGATCCAGTTGGCCGATATGCCCGTGGGCCCCGTGGTGGCATGGCAGCAGTAGTTGACCACGCAGCCTAAGAGTTTGCCTTCTTTGTTCCAGGCGCCGATGACACCGACATTGGGGTCGATGGGGCCGGCCGGCTCGATGATATCGGGATTACCCTGGCCGGGATGCGTGTAGCACAACCCGTTCTTCATGCGGAAACGGCGGTTGAAGGCCGCTTTGTCCTCGATGCCGTTGCCCGCCCCGCAAAAGACCTCGGTGCGGGCGTCGTTGGCGGCCACGACGGCCTCGACGATCTGGCGCTCGACCAGGGCCAGGTACCTGGCATCGGCACAGGAGGATTTCTCGTAGGCCAACTGCCGGACCAGCGGGGGGGCGTGGTCGTATTCGCCAGGCAAGATCATGCCCGTAGGGCCGGAGGAATGCGAGTGGGATGCGGCGATGAGCACCGCCTGGGGCAAAATGCCGGTCCTCTGGTGAATCTGCTTGCGGGCGGCCTCGACGGTGGGCCGGCGAATCAACAAGGCGTCCAATCCCACCAAGGCCACGCGCATGTGCCCGCCGTCGAACACCGCGGCCCGAACTTTGCACGGATCGTGGATCACCCGGGCATAGGCCTTGCCGTAGCCGCCGGGCACCTCCATGCCGATTTCGGGGGTGATATCCCTCTCGGCAAAGCCGGCGCGCAGGGGCGGGGCTGCCATTTCGGCATAGACGATGCCGCGCCCAAATCTAAGACGCACATCAGGGCGGCCGCCGCGGCCGCCGCCAGCCACCATACCATGCCGGTCATCGGGTCTCTCCTGCGGGAACTCCGGAAGGATCGCCAGCGCCGGTCATGGTATGCGGAGCTGCGGGGCCGATCAAGGACCCGTCAGGCCGAACCGGCCCGCAAGAGAGGCAACGGGGCGAAAGCCCGGCCGAGCACACGCTGGCTGTCGAACCCCAGCCAGCCTTCCAGCACCGTGGCGTACACCCGGCGAAAATCTGTGTGTTGTTTTTGCCCGCCGTTTTCCCGCTCGGTGAGGTTGGGATGCGGTCCGACCAGGCCACCGCAGACTCTGCCGCCGGCCAGGAACATCGGGGCCGCCGAACCGTGATCCGTCCCCCGGCGCCCGTTCTCTTCTATGGTCCGGCCGAACTCGGAAAAGGTCATCACCAGCACCCGGTCCGCCAGGCCGTCGCGCTTGAGATCGTCGAGGAACGCAGCCACCGACTCGGCCAATTGCTGGAGCAGCGCGCCGTGGTTGGCGGCCTGGCCCGCGTGGGTATCGAAGCCGCCCGGCTCTTCGCCCCCCAGTTCCGTATAGTAAATCCGCACCGGCAGTTGCGCCCGAAGCAACTGGGCGATCATGGCAAGCTGCCGGGCAAGCTGGAATCGCGGGTAGCGGCCCGGCGGCTCTTTCTCCAGCACCGATCGGATACGGGCGCTTTGCTGGGCAGCCACCAGCGACGTTCGCCGCACAAATGCCAGGAGGCTCTGGCCGGCCCCAGCCGCATCCGCCGGCTCGGCGGGTTTTTCAGCTTTGAACGCGGCGCCAGACTGCGGGTTTGCTTCCAACTCCGAAGACTGCAAGGTGGCATCGGCCAGGGCACGCAGCGTGGGGATCACCGCCTGCTGCGCGTTGAGGGCAAACGGCTTCTGGATGCTGCCCACGAACACCGCAGGCATGGCCCCGTGGTGCCGGGCCAGAACGGCATCGACTGCCCGGCCGATCCAGCCCGTCTCGACCCCGCGGTAGTCGGTATCGCCCGCCTGCCAGACTCGCATCGACTCGAAGTGCCCCTGATGGGGATTGGGGTAACCCACCCCCTGCACGACGCTGAGCCATCCTTCGTCGTACAGCCGGGCAAACGCCCGCAGTTCGGGATGGAAGCCCAAATCGTCGGTGATGCGGCGCACCGCCGCCGGCCCGAGGCGAAGCGTGGGCCGGGCCTTGGCATACTCGTCATCGCGGAAGGGGACCACCGTGTTCAGCCCGTCGTTGCCGCCTGCAAGCTGGATGACCACCAGGGCGGTGGAATCCGCATGGCGTGGGGCCGGGCCTGCCACCGCGGTATGGAGCAGAAACTCGGGCACGGCCGGGGCAAAGGCCGCCAGCGTCGATAGCTCCAACGAAGCCTTGAGAAAATCGCGGCGAGGAACTCGCATTTTCAGCTCTCCGCCATGGTGCGGCCAACGTATTGCAAACCGCAGTCAGGCCAATTGAAACTCCGGAAGGGCCGTGATGGCACAGACCAGTTGGCGCATTGCGGCGGCCTGGCCTTTCGCGTTGCCGGCCGGTTCGCCCCGTTCAGCCGGCTCGGCAAGCCGGCGGCGGACCGGGGCCGGCACATCGCCATCGACCAAGAGGTCCAAGAAGAATCCTGCGGCCTCGGGCAGGGCCTGCTTGCCGTACCGCTTGGCCAACGCCAGCGGGTCGATCCGGCCGCCGTACGGCTCGCCGCCGGCCACCATCCGGCATGTCAGGTTCTGCCGAAGCGTTAGGGTAAACGGGTTGAGCCACCCCTGGCCGGCCGGCCAGCCCTTGCGGGTCGGGGGCGAGCCCAGGGCCTGGCCCAGTTTCGCCACGTCGCGGGCCAGGGGTTGCGTGGGCACCACCACCTCCATCGCCTTGGCCAGTCCCAGGGCCAATTCCACGGGGCTCTTTATCCTTTGCCGGTACGCATGCTCGGAAAAGAACCAGTTGGAGCCGAGCATGGTCTGGACCAGCCGGGCGATGTCGTAGTCCGCAGCGAACTGGCGGGCCAGCGGCTCGATCAGCGCGTCGGCCGGCTCCTCGGTCTCGGCAATGAACCAGCGGTAAAGCCTGCGGACCACGGCGCGGGGGGCAGCCTGCTGGGCCAAGAGAATCCGCACGGCGTCGGGGCCTTTCCACGGCCCTTCCTGCCCGAAAACCCGCTTGGGGCCAGGGTCGTGCTCGTGCTCCAGGTACCGGAGTTGCTGGCGGATGACGAACCAGCCGGTGAAGCACCGGGCCAGTTCCCGCACATCGCGGGCCGAGTATTGGTCCGGACCGAAGCCCAACAGTTCCATCAGCCGCCGGGCATACGTCTCGCTGGGCTGCGACCGCCGGTTGGCCTCGCCCCGGTAGGACAACAATAGGGCAGCATCGTGGAGCACCGCTTCGAGCATCGGGCCCAGCCGGCCCAATGCATGGCGGCGGAGGATCGCCACGTGATTTCGCATCAGCCGGGCGCTGCCCGCCGTGGCCCCGCTCGCCCCGAAGAAATCGTGCCAGAACAGCGTCATCTTTTCCTGGAGCGGGTGCGGGGTCTCCAGCATCCGCCGCAGCCACCAGGCGGCCAGGGTCTCCATCGAGCCGCCCGCCGGGTCGATCGAGGCCTCTTCATGGGCGTCGAAACTGCGGTCGAAGGCGGCCACGTCGGCCTGGGGGGGCATGAGCTTCTGCAAGGTCCGCTCCGGCCCGTCGGAGGCCGCCCGCTGCAACGCACTCCACGACGCCCCGAAGCCCGCCCGGCGGTACAAGTGCGCTGCCAGGGCCAGCGTCCAGGGCCGGTTGGCATCCGGCCGGTACGGCGCCCAGGCCCATGTAGGATCGGGATCGCTGCGCTGGATTCGGGCCATGACCGCACAACTCCTCAGATAACCGCTGGAAGCCCGGCCCCATTTCCGACAGGCGCACGCCACCTCGCCGGGCCCGTGCTGGCGCCCGGCGTGACCATGCGCCGCGGCCTTGTACTTGCCTGCCGAACGTGCTCTGCCGCCACGGTTTCCCGTGCCCGGCCGGCTAGGGCAGGTTCAACTCCAGCTCCAAAGTAGCATGGGGACGGTCTTGCCGCCTGTCCATCGTCAAACGGGCTTGTCCCAGGTAGCTGAGTACCTTCAGAAACAAGTCGGTTTCCAGTTCGGCTTGGGCCTTGGAGTGCCCTTTTTCCAACATGTTTTGGCGCACCAGGTGGTCGCGATTGGCTTTCAAGATGTTGCCCACGCCGGTCAGGTCCACGCTGGCCAGGGTGTGCGCGCCGGGCAGGGGGCGCACCTTATCGGCGGTCTGTTTGTGGATGGCGTCCATCAGATCGCGGGCCAGGCCGTCGGTCGAACTGAGGATCAGCCGGTCGCCCGCCAGGGCAATCGCCGGGCGGAAGTTGTAGTAGCTGGGCACCTGCTTCTTGTCCTCGATGCCTGCGGTCGAAAAGTACGCCACGCTGTACTTCTGGCCGCGATGTTCCACCCGATCGATGACCAACCCCGGCTGGCCCTTTTGGCCGCGGGTGATGTTCACCAGCCCCACGGCCTTTTGCCAGGCTTCTTCGGCCACTTCGCGGAACCGGGCCGGGTTCTTCAACCGGAATATGGCCGCGAACGCGGGAATCTGCACCTGCGGCGTGCCCACCGCAGGGTCATACTGCTGGGCCGCGACCACGAAGCGGATTTCGGGCAGGGTCTCGGCCAGTACCTCTTCAGTCAGATCGCGCCCGCTGAAAAAGATGCCCATCATGTTTTCGAAGAAGATCAGGCCGCTGGTCCGCTCGGGAAACAGCTTGTCCTTGGCCGCATAAAAACCATGCAAGTCGCGATAGAAACTCAGGCTGGCCAACTGCCGGGGCACCGAGAGCAGGGGCATGGCCCCCTGGCTGGAGTCCTGCGGCCAGGCAAACGCCGAAGCCCCCTCGGCCGAAAGGCCTTTGCCCTCGGCCGTGGCCTCCAGCGCAAGGCGCTGGCCTTGGATATCTAGCGTCATGGCCAGCCACTGCGACTGGCGGAGCACGTCGGCCAGGCCGCCGAACAACAGGGCCGCCATGGGATTTTCTTCGCGGCCAAGGGCTTTGCCCAGCGGGGTCCGCTTACGAAGGGCCGCAAGGTCCACGAACATCCGTACCGGGGCCTTGGTGCCGGCCGCTGCCATCGCTTGTTGATACGCGCCCGATTGCGCCAGGCTGCCTTTCCCGCCGGCCGAGCGCAAGCCGAGCGCCGCCA
>JBBIQF010000168.1:0-12731 GCA_037442445.1 Planctomycetaceae bacterium | reverse complement strand
GGGGGTGGTGCAGTGGCTCCCGCGGGGACACCGTGTGACGGGTGGCCATGCGGGGACGCAGATTTCACAAGAAGGGGGGACGTTTGCCGGAAATCAAATTACGGGGGATTTTGATGTGCGGGTCAAGGTAAGCCGATTGGAGGCGGGCGATCTATGGGCGCGTGCCGGCTTGACGGCGCGCATTTCGGAGGAGACGTCGCAAAACTATTCGGCGGTCTATGCAACGCCTTCGATTGCCGGATGTTATTTTTTGAGTCAATCGGATGGCATACCCCAAATTCAGGGCCGGTTTCCGGCAAACTATCCGGCGACATGGCTGCGACTCCAACGCGAAGAAGACAATTTTTATGGTTATGCGAGCACGGATGGCGTGCACTGGGTGCTGTTGGGGCAGGCGGCGTTGGAAGTACCGGAAACTTTGTGGGTGGGTTTGACGGTGGCAAGCCACGAGCCGGAACAAATGGCCTGGGCGGACTTTCTGGATTTTTCAGAATCGCCATCTCCTGTAACGGTGCCGCTTGCGCTGGAGCGCGAGGGCATGGGGCCTTCCAGCCGTCGGACAGGGTTGGTCATTTCGGAAATCATGTACCGGCCTGCGCCCCATCCCAGCCCCGCCCGCGGGCCCCATCCGAGCGGCACCACGCCGCTTTGTACGGCCTGTGCCCGCAGTTGATCGAGCTTGGCCCGCAATTGGCCGATCCTGGCCGGGTCAGGCTTCTCGGCCGACTGCGCCCCCACTAGCGCAGCCATCGTGCGATGCCACTCCACACGGAGGGCAGCGGGGTCCGGCTTGGCCGGCTCACCGGCCAAGAGGCAAGAGACCCCCACCAGCACCGCGAGCACCCATGCTGAAAGCGACTTGTACCCCATGACGAACCTCCTTCTGCTTGGCGGCCGGCAGCCTCCGAAACGCACTCGAGGCCATCGGCCGCCTGCTTCCGCGGGCTACTCTGCAAAACATGCACACCCGGCCGTGGCACGCCCGGCACCTTTTTGCAGGGCCGGCAAGAGGGGCAGCACCCGTTTGCCGGCATTGCCTGAAGGATGCCGCCCAAAAAGGGTCCCGTCCGCTTTTTTTCAGGCCGGGAGGCCGAAGGAGGGAGCCCGCGAACCTCCCTCGGCTTGCCTGTGCCACCCCGCTTGCTCCGGGTGACGAAAGAAGCTATCGCACATCGCGTGCCAACCGGAGGCGAAGCGGCCCGGCTGCGAAGAGGCCCGGCCTTCACGCCGGGTTCGGCGGCAGGGGCTCCGCCCAAACCCTCGGCCAGGCGGCCTGGGCGGCAAGGGCGATCCCGGCCAGCGTCAGATGCGGCTCGTAGCGGGCCACAGGGCCTAGCACCCCGGCCACCAGACCGCCTGCCCCACCGGTGACGAACAGGTCCGCGCCGGCGGGGCACTCGGCAGCCAGCCCCCGGGCTAACTCGCGGATCGCCCCCACCGCCCCCCAAAACAGCCCCGAGTGAATCGCTGCCACGGTATCGGTCCCCAGGACCGCGGGGGGCTCGCCCCGATCGTGCAATTCCACCAACGGCAGCAAGTCGGTGAACATGTGCAGTGCCCGGGCCGACATCCCAATGCCCGGCAGGATGGCGCCCCCCAAAAAAGCCCCTTCCTGAGATACCGCGTCGACGGTGATCGCCGTCCCCAGGTCCACCACCACGGCCATGCGCTCCGGATAGCGGAGGCGATTGGCGGCCAACGCGTCCACCAAGCGGTCGATGCCGACCATATCGGGCCTGGGCAAGGCCACCGAAAGGGGCAGGTCTCCCGCAGCCAAAAGCACCAAACGCTCATCAGGCCGCCGGTCTCGCAGCCAGTCGATCAGCCGCGTGGCCGTGGGCCTGTTGACACTGGCAATCCACCACGAAACCGGCCGCTGAGCGTGGGTCAACCAGGCGCCCAGGCCATCGAACTCCGCCTCGGCGGACACGACGAACGTGCTTTGAGGCCGGGGGAGGGGTTCGCCCCCCTCCAGGAAAAGACCGAACTTGGCCCGATTGTTGCCAATATCGACGGCCACCAAAGGAAAAGGTTCTGGCATATCCGAGCAACCAACAGACGGCGGTCCGGCTTGTGCGTCCGAAGCGGGATTCTACCCTATCTCATGGCCGCCCGGCGTAACCCGGCCATGCCCCGTGGGCGGACGTGCCGCCGAGTATAAGAGCATATCGCAGAATGTCGATTTTGGTTGTTCACATCCGATGCTGCCGTGGGGCAGACCCGCCGCACGCCCCGCTGGTCCGGAGAAGGGCCCGCAAGAGGGGCGTCGGTCAACGGCCAGCCGCACCGGGCCCTTACAGGCCCGGCTCGTGGGCTTGGCTTTTGGGCCCAGCGGCCGCGATTCGCATTGCAGCGCCTCCGCCTTGCCCGCAGCCGTCCCAGGGCCGACAATTCTGTGTCGCCGGAGGAAGGCACCTTGCCGTGCCGCTTCCCGGATGGGCCTAGCCCCCGGCAACTGCCCGCGCGTGCCATGCAGACCATCTATCTGGACCATAACGCCACCACACCCACCCGGCCGGAAGTGATCGAGGCCATGGCGGCCGTGCTCCGCGAGGGCTTGGCCAACCCGGCCAGCCAGCATCAGCCGGGCCAGAAGGCGAGACGCCGGCTGGAACAGGCCCGGGAAGAGGTGGGCACGCTTCTGGGGGCCGATCTGAGCGGCTCGCAACCCGACCGGGTGATCTTCACCAGCGGCGGCACCGAGGCGAACAATTTGGCCCTGATCGGCATCGCCCTGGCCCGCACCGGCGGCCGGCCGGGCAGGGTCATCGTCTCTTCCATCGAACATGCCAGCATCCTGGAGCCGGCCCAGCACTTACTGGACCTCGGCTGGCAATTGGACACGATTTCGGTTACCTCGGAGGGCGTGGTCCGGCTGGATCACCTGGCCAAGTTGCTGCGGAGCGACGCGGCCGTGGTGAGCCTCATGCTGGGCAACCACGAGACGGGGGTCATCCAGCCGGTGGCCGAGGCCGCCCGGCTGTGCCGTGCTGCCGGAGTGCCCCTGCACACCGACGCGGTCCAAGCCGTGGGCAAAATGCCGGTGAACTTCCGGGCGCTAGGTGTCGATGCCATGAGCGTGGCCGCCCACAAATTTCAGGGGCCCTTGGGAATCGGTGCCTTGGTGCTCCGCCATGCGACGCCGCTGCAACCCCTGCTCTTTGGCGGGCATCAACAGCAAGGCCTTCGGCCCGGGACCGAGTCGGTGGTCTTGGCGGTGGGCATGGCCACGGCCTTGCGCCTGGCTTTGGCCGAGCAGGACGAGCATTGCCGGCGGCTGGCGGCCCTGCGCCGGCGCTTCGAGGAGGGCCTGGCCGAAGGCTATGCCGGACTGGTGGTCCACGGCCGCAATGCGCCGCGGTTGCCGCAGACCAGCAGCATCGCGTTTGCGGGGCTGGATGGGCAGGTGTTGCTCATGGCGCTGGACATGGCCGGGGTGGCCTGCTCGGTGGGCTCGGCGTGTTCCAGCGGTTCGACGGAGCTGTCCCCCACGCTATTGGCTATGGGCCTGCCCAAAGCCCAGGCGGCTTCCACGCTCCGTTTCAGTCTTGGGGCGACCACCACGGCTGAGGAGATCGAAGAGGCCATCCGCCGGATTCTGGAGGTGGCCAATTCGCTGCGGGGCTCGTAGGCCCGCGGAGGTGGCGTGTCGGGAGGAAGTCGCCTTGCGGTGCGTGCACAAAGAGCATTGGTGCGGCCCTTGCGGGCCGTCGCGGCCGGCCGCCGCCACGTTCCGCCCCGGCCCGGAAGGGCCGCCACGATGAGATACCGTCGACGCTTTTCAGACGACTTCGATACTGTTGGTCAGTTCGCGGCCGCCCGAAAAGATCATGGCCGCATGTTGCGCCATCTGTTTGGTGTAATAGCTGGTACAGCGACCGGCCAGTAGCACCCGGCCACGGGTTACCTCCACATGGAGGTTCCGCACCCGGCCGCAGGTTTCGATCCGCACGGCCCGCTCGATGGATGCGGCCAGCTTCTCGGCGTCGGTGGCCGGCTCGGGGTGCGAAGGCTTCCTTAAGCTTCCCCCCGGCGCCGCCACCGGCATTTCCAGCGACAACTGATCCATGGGTCCCTCCTCGCCAACCGCCCGATCGGCGCTGTGTCGATCGGCGGCGATGGAAACGTACGCGGAACCTCCGTTTCCCTCATATTCATACGCAACATCCTCGTGCGCAGTCACATACCCCATAGGTTCGCAGTTGTTTTCCCAAGTGTCCAGCGATTCCAACCAAGTTGTCAAAAGTTCTTAACCTCTTGCGCGGAGTCCGGCCAAAGCCTTGAACGTCTCAGTGGATCACCATGCCGGCAGACCTATCCAGCTTGCAGCACCCGCAACATCCCGTTGCATGGCCCACGGGGACTCGTGGGCTGGCAACCACACACCTTCGCTACGGAGCCCCAGCGGGGCGCGATGGCCTGACAATGCCCACCGCTGCCACGCGGGCTACTCTCGACTCCCTTCCCTGGCCCGTACCGGAAAGAGCGACGTGCAATTTAAAGGATACCAGGGGGACTCGTCAACCCCCTGCAATCCGGAAATCGGCCGCAACCCCCCGGGATGGAGTACCGGCCGATGGACGCCCATCCCGCCCAGTTGCGCCGACCGCGGTGTATTCTAGGCACGCCTACCGGGCCGGTGAAGCGGCATCCCCGGAAGCTCCCCGGGACCGTGTCCGACTTGGCCCCGGGGCGACCAAGCGGCCCATCCCCCCAAGATTTGGGGGAATGAAAAGAAAAAAGCTTTCCTTTAGTTGACCGGCGACTATACTCGAAAAGGGGAACAGGCGGACTGCGGAGCCGACGTTTCCGCCCCTAGGGGGGTGGCTTTCCCAGGTGGCCGGCCGCCGGTTGGTCCGCTTGGGGCCCGCGAGTTCTGACAGGGCTTGATATGCAACCGCCCGTGCGGCAAGAACCCAGGATCGTGGCCTTCGTCGAGCGCCAGATGCGGGCTTGGGCGATGGGCCAAGAGATGGCCGAGTGCGTCGAAGGCCGCCGCTTCGACCGCCCGCACCACCGGCTCGGCGATTTCATCACGCTTTCCCGCGAGGCGGGAGCTGGCGGCGGCCAGATCGCCGAGTACATCGGGCAGCGACTGGGCTGGGAGGTGCTGGACAAGGCCCTGGTGGGGCAGGTGGCCCAGCGTTTGCGGACCTCGCCCACCCTGGTCGAGGTCGTCGATGAGACCGGCGCCGATTGGGCCCGCGACATCCTGCTGCCCTGGCTGGACCGCAACGTCATTTCCCATCAGAAATACGCGATCTTCCTGTGCCGCGTGGTCGTGGCCGCCGCACGGCGAGGCAATGTGGTCATCGTGGGCCGGGGGGCCAACTTCCTCCTCCCGCGCGATCAGGGCCTGGCGGTGCGCGTGGTCGCCTCGGAGAAGTACCGCATCCGCAACGTGATGGCCACCCGGGGCCTGTCCGAGTCCGAGGCCCGGCAGTACATCGCCCAGGTGGAAAAGGGGCGCCGGGAGTTCGTACAGCGTTTCTTCCGCCGCGACATCACCGACCCCCACGAGTACGACGCAGTGCTTTGCGTCGATCGCCTCGGGCCGCAGCGCACGGCCGAAGAGATCATCGCGATGTTCCAGCGGCGCAAAGCCTGGGCCCTCTGATATCCCACGCTGGCTGAAACGCCTTCTGCACGCCCCGGCCTTGCTGAGCGCGCCGGCTATCCGAACTTGATGGCCGGGTTGGTAAACCGCACCGCCGCGGGCGTGTGATACGTCGAGGTCTCGGTCAGGATGCACCCCTCGGGGCCCGCCTGCTGCCAGTGCTTTTCCAGCGGCTTGCGGATACCGGTCACCTCGCCCGGGCGCAAGGCGGTTTCATGCATCACGGTCAAGAAAGGCTTCTCCTTTTCGTGGAGGGTTACACTCAGCCGGGGCGTCGGCTCCCCCTCGCCATATGCGAACGTGGCGCCGTAGCGGACGGTCCAGGATTCCAGCTTGGGCGCGACCCCTTCGGCTTCGATGGCCACGTGCCAGTGCTCGGGAATGACCTGGTTGGGCAGCAGGAACACCTCCAGGCTGGCGTAGTTGGCCTGCTTCTCGTTCATCCAGACCACGGCCCCCAGGCCGACCTCGGTAAACCGCCCCAGGCCGAAATCGGTTACGAACAGGTTCTTCCGCACGCTTTCATACAAAGGGTAGCCGAAGTACCGGCACAGATCGAAGTAGGCCTTCTTGGCCGCTTCTTCGTCGAACTTGCCGTCGCGGTAGAAGTCCTGGTTCTGGAATTGCGGGGGCGTCCTTCGTCTCCGGCCGGACTTGGCCGCCGGAGCTTGCGCTTTGATGCCCCGCGGCGCCACCAGCAGCCCGGCAAGGGCCCCCAAGCGACACAGCGCACGCCGAGTCAGTCGTGGTGACTGCATGGATCGATCCTCCAACGGTTATGGGCAACATTCAGGGGCGGATTTCCAAGTATTCCACCAGCGCACCGTCCTGGAAGAAATAGGCGATGCGGATGCCTGGGGCGGCCTCCAGCGGCCCGACCTCGACCTCCTTGCCCGCCAACGCGCTGTCCAAGTCATCGACCTGGAAGGAGATGTGCGGACCCTTGGCCACGGGCGTGCTGGCCAAGGGACTGTCGGGAGCAAAGCGGACCCATTCGATGCGATTCGTGGGATCCGCGTCGGGGCTGGTCCCCCAGACCTTCAGGCGCTCGAACCACATTTCGCCCGGCTTCGATTCGTCGGTCACCAAACCGATGTGATGGAACTTCTTCATGCTGCAAGCACCTCCTGCGTTGCAGATAGGGTGGCCGACGCGCCGCCAGAAGTCAAGCCGCCAGGAGTCAAGATGCCAAGACCCACGCGCCGAGCCGGTTGGGTTGTAAGGAACACCTTGGCCACGACAGAGCGTGGCCCTCCACGCCTGGAGAGAGGCCCTCCGTTGCGTCCGCCGCGCTCCGCCGCGTCTGGCGCGTTTCCAATGGCGTCCCGGCCGAACCACGGCACGCCGTCTGCCCGCCCACTAGCGCCAGTATCGCCGGGTCCGCTCCACGATCGAGCGGCGGGCGCCTGGGCCCCTGTCTATTGCGCTTTGGCCGGCGTCCTCGTCTGGCCTTACGGCGGCACACTGGACGAATCGCCGCACCACCGCCGCGCTGAGGAATCGGCTCCGCTTGGCCAGTGTGCTGGAACGGTTGCTGGCGCTATACTGCAGCGGATAGCACACGTACAGCCATCGCTTGGCGCGGGTCAGGGCCACGTAGAACAGGCGGCGTTCCTCTTCGATCTGCTCGGCCGAGTCGGTGGACATGTCCGAAGGTATGTCGCCGTCCGAGGCGTGGATCACGTACACCACGTCCCATTCCAACCCCTTGGCCGAGTGGATGGTGCTGAGCACCAAATAGTCGTCGTCGCGGCGGGGCGGGCCGGCCAGGTCCTGGCTGGCATTGGGCGGGTCCAGGGCCAGTTCGGCCAGCAGGGTGCGGCGGTCGGGATACCGCGTGCCAAGCTGCACGATCTGTTCCAGGTCGCGGGCCCGGGGCGCGGGATTATCGTAGGCGGTCTCCAGCAGCGGCCCGTAGAAGGTGCGAACGCGCTCGAGTTGTTCGGCCACCGGCTCGCTGGTGGTGCAGAGGTGCTGCAATAGGGCGACGAATCGCGGCCACAGTTCCGCGGCCGCCGCGGGTACCTTGGCCGCCCTCCACGGGGTGAAATCGCCGCGGTCCTCCAAGGCGTGCATCAGGCGCTGGGCCCAGGCGGGCCCGATTCCCGGCAACAACCCCAGCACGCGCAGGCCCGCCACCATGTCGCGCGGATTCTCGGCCAGGCGGAGGTAGGCCAACAGGTCCTTGACGTGCGCCATCTCGATGAACTTCAGGCCCCCGTACTTGTGGAACGGGATGTCGCGGCTCTGGAGTTCGGCCTCCAACAGGATACTATGGTGCGAGGCCCTAAACAGCACCGCCTGCTGCCGCAAGGCAATGCCCGACTCGCGGTGCTCGAGGATCGTGCGGGCCACGTGCCACGCCTGGCTGTCTTCGTCTTCGCAGGCCACCAGCACCGGCTTCTGCCCGCTGGTGCGGCCGGACCAAAGCGTCTTGGCATATCCACGGCGGGCTTCGGCCATGACCGCATTGGCCGCTTCGAGAATGGGCTCCGTGCTGCGGTAGTTCTGTTCCAGCGCGATGACCGAGGCGTTGGGATAGTGCCGGGGGAACTCCAGGATGTTTTCCACCGTCGCCCCGCGGAACGAATAGATCGCCTGGGCATCGTCCCCGACGACGGTCAGGCCCGTCCCCTCGGGCGAAAGGGCGTACAGGATTTCGGCCTGCAAGCGATTGGTGTCCTGGTATTCGTCCACCAGGATGCGATCGAACAGGCCCCGGATCCGCGGCCCGGATGCGGGGTCTTCCAGCAGGGCCAGCCAGTGCGTCAACAGGTCATCGTAATCCAGTACGCGGGCCTTTGCCTTGCGCTCGACATAGGCATCGAACAGCCGGGCCAGTTCCATGCCCCAGGAGCGGCACCAGCGGAAATGCCGGTCGAGGACCTCTTCCAGGGGTTCGCGGGCATTGACGCATCGGCTGTAGATGGCCAGGCAGGTGCCTTTCTGGGGGAAGCGCTTGTCGGTCTTGGCCAGGCCCAATTCCGTGCGGACCAGGTGCATCAGGTCTTGGGAATCGGACTGGTCGTGGATGGTGAAATCGGGGGGCAGGCCGATGGCCTGGCCGTAGCGGCGGAGCAGCCGGGTGGCCATGGCATGGAACGTGCCGCCCCAGATTCGCTGGGAAGCGGAGGCGGCTTTGGGCCCCAGGCCGGACTGGAGCAGGGCTTCGGCCCGGCGGAGCATTTCGCTGGCGGCCCGGCGGGTGAACGTCAATAGCAGGATGCGGGCCGGGGCGATCCCCTGCGCCACCTGCCACGCCACGCGGTGGACCAGTGTTTTCGTCTTGCCAGTGCCGGCCCCAGCCGCGATCAACAGGGGCCGCTCGTCGTGGACCACGGCGGCGCGCTGCGAGCGGTTGAGGGGGGCGAGGATGGGGTGGTCTGGGCCAGCAGGCGAACCGGTGGCAGCGGGCGAACCCCGCCGCACCTTTTCCTCCTCCGAAGGCGGCGACATGAGACTCCTTTCACGTGAGGGGCCGGCCGATTCACAAGGTGAGGTCCCTTGGGCGGAACTCGGCCGGGGCGTCGGGGTTTCAGTATAACAGGTGGGCGCAGGGTTGGGAACATCCCTTCGTCCCCCCCAACGGTGCCGGAACGCCCGCGCGGCGCGGGTTGCCGGCTAGTTGACGGCCTGCGGGGCGGCCATTAGATTAGAGGTTGCATTGCCTCCCGCCATGATCCTCCCTCCGACTCCGCAACCCGCCCTCGACAGGCCCCGCATGATCCGCAAAGAGTCGCGCCAAGGCATCGGCTATGCCGTTGTGGACCTGCACGATGTGCGGCACGTGTTTGCTGCCGCGGTTCCGCGCGTGGAAGGCTCGCTGGAGGAGCAGGCCCGCGATGCCCTGCGCACCATCGAGCGGGTCATCGGCGAAGAGGGGACGCACGGCTCGATCGTCCACCAGGCCGTCTTCCTGAGCGACAAAAGCGCCGTGCGCGAGTGCCGGCAGATCATGCGGCGCTTCTACGGCCCGGAGCTGCCCGCCACCACCTACATCCCCCAGCATCCGTGCGAGGGCAAGCTTTTGGCCATCGAGGCCCTGGGCGTGGGCCGGGGCGAACGCGATGTCCAGATCCTCCGCTGTAGCGAGAACCTGGTGATCACGCGCCACAGCAATCTGGCCTGGGTCCACGTGGCCCATGTGACCCCCGACCCCGATACCCAAGGCGTCTACCACCGCTCGTTGAGCGCCTTCCGGAACATGGAAAAGGTGCTCCGGCGGGCCGGGGTGGAGTTCGGCCAGGTGGTCCGCACCTGGCTGTACCTGGGCGATATCGTCGGCCCCGAGGGGCCCACCCAGCGCTACAAAGAGCTGAACCGGGCCCGGACCGATTATTACGAGAACATCTGCTTTGGGGCCGGCCATCTCGCCCCGGGGGTCAACGGGGCGGTGTACCCCGCCAGCACGGGCATCGGCACCGATAACCACGATATCCTCATGAGTTGCATCGCCATCGCCACCGAGCGCCCCGATGTAACCATCCTCCCGCTGGAGAACCCGCTTCAGACCTCGGCCTTCGATTACGGCTGCCAGTACGGCCCCAAGAGCCCCAAGTTCGCCCGGGCACTGGCCCTGAGCTGCCAGCGGGCCACGACCATTTTCGTTTCCGGCACGGCCAGCATCACCAACTCCGAAAGCCGTTACCTGGACGACCCCGAGCGCCAGACCCAGCAGACGCTGGACAACATCGAGGCCCTGATCGCCGAAAGCAATTTCGCCCGTTACGGCATGCCGGGGCGCGGGGCCACGCTAGATGATCTGGCCCTGGTGCGGGTGTACATCAAACGGCCGCAGGATTATCAGGCCATCCGCCGGGTGTGCGAAGCCCGGCTGGGCGAACTGCCCACCATCTACGCCATTGCCGATGTCTGCCGCCCCGAGCTGCTGGTGGAGATCGAGGGCATCGCGTTTTCGCACAACCGGCTCGCCTAAGACGGCTTACGTACCGCCTGCGGCGGCGAACGCCCGTGAACGGGCGTTGGGGAAATGGCCAGTCCCACCATGGGCCGTAATGTCCGGCCAAACGACCCAGCCGCCGTCCCAAAACGCGCGCCGGGAGATACCCGGCCGCTATCTATGGGTTGGCCGGTTCCAGCAGGATCCGGTCCAGCCCGAACATGTAGGCCTTGATGGCCTTGGGATTGGCCCCCACGATCTCCACGGTCAGCTTGTGCTGGCCTGCCGCCAGTTCATGCGTGCCCAGCGAGACCGGCGGGTCGGTGGGGATGACCTCGGGGTTGTAGAGGTCCATGGGTTGGCCGGCCGGTTTGCCGTCCAGATAGAACTGCACGATGCCGTAATCGCGGGCCTTGGTCAGCACGGCGCGGACGTGGTAGCGCCCCGCTTTGGGCACGGCCAGGGCCAGGTCGAGCTTGTCGCCCGGCTTGGCTTCGGTCCACCAGAGTTGGTCGTTGCGGTCCCATTTGCCGCGGAACGGCCGCATGTCCTGCGTCTCCACGTTCCCCGGCGGCTCGCCCAGCACCTGGAACCCGCCGGCCGAGGGGGGCACTTTCTGATAGTACCCGTGCCGCTCGGCCCCGGGGACCGGCCCATAAGGATCCACGCCTCCCGGCGCCAGGTACCACACCGGCAGGCAGGCGTACAGCGTGCCGCGGTCCTCGTTGCGGTAGTACTTCTCGATGCAGGCCTCGAAGGCCGTTTGGAACGGCACGTTATCGGTGATGTGCCACCGCAGCACCGACTGATGGCCCCGGTTCTTCTGCGTCATGGTCTGGGCGTGGAAAGGCCGCTGGAACAGGCCCGGGTGGCACCACGCATAGCCGAAATAGTCCTCCGAGCCCGTGCCGAAGGTCGAGGGGAACTTCTCGCCATCGACGAAGAACTTTTCGTCCCCTTCCCCCCACCAGCCGCCCCGGGGGTTCCACACGTGGAGCATGACCCCGCAGAACCGGCCGCGGCCTTGGGTGCGGAGCATCACCCAGTCGGGCCAGCGGTCGGCGGGCAGCGAGAAGGTGTCGCGATGCCACTTGGCATGGAAGTAGCCCAGGCCCTCGAACGGCCGGCCGAGCGGCGCCGAGGTGATCTGAAACTTCACCGCGTGGGCCCGCGAATCCTCGTTGACCAGTTCCACCCGGGCGCTGCGGGCAAACGGCATGTACCATAGGGCGTAATACCCTTCGGGCGTCATGCCGGTAGGCAGCGTTTTGTAATGGTTCTCGCCCGGCGCCGTGCCGAAAAAGTCGCCCAGCGGGCACCAGACGGCCGGCTGGGGCTGGCCGTCCCAAGTGATCCGCAGCACCAGCCGGCGCAGGGCCGCCATCTGCTCTTCCCGGTCCTTGATCTGAGTCAGGAGCTTGGCGCGGATGGCGGTGATGGCGGCCGGGCCGGGAAGTTCTGCCACCACGTCTGCTTTGCCCGCATCGACAAACTGCATGCCGATGCGTTCGATCTGCCCCGGCCGGTCCGGCTTGGGGTCCGTGCCCAATTTGCTGGCGAAGAATTCGTTGGCCCGGGCAAGCGCCGCAGCATTCTCCGCCGCCAAAGCCGCGCTGAACGTGGGCACCTGTGTCCCCGGCGGAAACGTCTGATACACGAAATGGTAATAGGCCCCCCAGCCCTTGTCGGCCACGATCTTGCACGACCTCTGATACGGAATGGGCACGTACAGGTTCTGGCCGCTCGAACCCATCTGGTTCAAGTCGTACGAGAGCATGGGGTAGGCAAACGGGGCCGTCTTGCCGTCAAAGTAGGATGCGAACGGCAGATCCACGGCCGGCTGCTCCTGGCCGTCCAAATAGATCCGCACGTGCCCTTCTTCGGCCCGGGCCGACCAGATTCGCCAGATACAGCCGGGGCCCTGCATCTCGGCCATCACCACCTGGTCGCCCTCGCGGCGGATGAAGTGGCCGCCGTCGCCGTTGGCGTCCCAGTGGATGTACTTGCCGCTTGTCTCGTCGTAGCGGCTGGCGCGGTCATAGCTGGACCACTGGGCGCATTTTTCGCCCGGGGCGGGCAGGAGCGCCAGGTGTTCCAGATCGGTCAGCCGTGCCACCAGGTCGGCGTAAGAGTACGTCGTTTGCGCCTGCGCTGCCGGGCAGAAAACCGCCGCCAGCGCCGCGGCCACGACAAACGCGGCCCAGCGCCCCCAGC
>JBBIQF010000167.1:0-12738 GCA_037442445.1 Planctomycetaceae bacterium | reverse complement strand
CGAAAGGAGGCCAGAACCGGCCCATTGGCGCCAGACGAATTGCACTTATAATGGGTCAAAAAGGGTCAAAATGTCCCCTTTTTGCACCTATCTGGCAGCTTCGAAATAGCCGTAACTCGTTGGCACACAAAGAGTAACTCAAATCACGCACGCTCCGAATTGGCATAGTCGTCACAGGGGCCCGATGGGGGGCGCGTAGCCTTTCCAGGGTCTTCCCAAGGGAGCATCCCTCAGCGTCATGCCCATCCGCAAACCGCCCGCAGACCGAAGTGCCCGGCAGCGGGCCGGCCGCCGCCGCGTGCTTTTGGGGCTGGCCGGGGGCATTGCGGCCGTGGTCCTCTTGGCGCTATTGCTCCCGCGCATGCTGGCCTGGGGAGCGCGGCAGTTCGCGGCCCGCGAGTTAAGCCGCGGGGCGGTCAGCTCGGCGCAGCGGTGGCTGGCCCGGGCCCGGATCTTGGCTCCGCGCGATCCTCGCGTGCTGGTCCTCGAAGCGGCCTGCTTCCGGCATCTCCGCCAGGTTCGGCCTTTCGTGCGTGCCCTGGAGGCCGCGCAAAAAGCCGGCGCGCCGGCGGAGATGATCGCCCAGGAGCGGACCTTGAGTCTGATCCAGGCAGGCCGATTCGACCAGGCGGGCGACCGACAGCCGGCCGAGTTGATCGCCGCTGGGTTGTCGCCGCATGAAGTGCTGGGGGCATTCGTGTGCGGGCTGTTGGTCCGGGGGCAACCGGAAGAGGCCCGCAAGGCCCTGGATGCCTGGGCTGCCGACTTCCCCGACCACCCCCAGGTCGCCTATATGCAAGGCATCTACTGGCAGTGGCTGGGCGAGGGGGCCAAGGCCGAGGAGTCGTTTCGCCAGGCCCTGGCCTGGCAGCCGCGGCATGAACTGGCGCGCATGGCCCTGGCTGAACTGCTCGAACAAGACGATCGCTTGGCCGAGGCCCTGGAACAATACGCCCTCTGGGTGCGAGATTTCCCGTTTAGCCCGTTGGCATGCACGGGCCTGGCCCGGCGGCTCCGCAGCATGGGGCGCCTGGAGGAGGCCCGGCAGGCGTTGCGCGGCGTGCCGGACAATCCACCATCGCCGGGGGTAGCGCTCGAGATGGCCCAGATCGAGCTGGAGTGGGGCGATCTGGCCGCTGCCCGGCAGTGGCTGAACCAGCTCGATCCCTCCGAAATCGAAGATCGCGAGCTATTGCGGGCGGCTGCGACGGCATTCGGGCTGACCGACCAAGCGCGACAGGCCGGTGCGCTGTTTGCCCAGGCCGATGCCGCGTATCGGCGGGTGCGGCGCATGGGCGACCTTCGGGCCCGGCTGGCGCTGGAGCCGGGCGACCCCGAGCGCCGGAAGGAACTTGCCCGTCTCGTGGACCAGTCGCAGGCCGAGGTGATGGCTGCCGTCGCCGGGCCTTCGGCGCAGGCCGAGCCACCTTTGCCGAGCGGAGCGGTTGGCGCGGCGGCGGGCCAGGGCGCCTCGGAACTCTACATGCGCTGGTGTGCGGCCTGCCACGGGCCAGAGGGCCGCGGCGATGGGCCCGCGGCCAGGCACCTCTTCCCCGCCCCCCGCGACTTTCATAGCGAGCGCTTTCGCCTGGCGACGACCGCCAATGCGGTTCCCACACGGGACGACGTGGTGGGGGCCATTGCGCGCGGCATGCCGGGCACCGCCATGCGGGCCTTCGATAATCTCACCATGGCCGAGCAACGGCAACTGGCCGGCGAGGTGCTGGCCTGGTATCGCCAGGGTATCCGCGAGCAACTGGTGGCAGCGCTGGCCGAGCAACACGAAGAACTCGAGCCTGACGAACTGGAGCACGCGGTCAAGCAGCGCGAAACGCCGGGGCCTGCGATCGAAGTGCCCGCCATCGGGCCTCTTGATGCGGAAATCGCGGCCCGAGGCAAGAAAAGCTACTTGGCGCTGGGCTGCGCCAAGTGCCACGGGGAAGACGGCCGGGGTATGGGCGATGTGCCGCTCTTGGACGAAAAAGGGAATCCGTGCGCCCCCCGCGACCTGGTGTACGACCCGTTCAAAGGCGGCCATGAACCGGCGGCCCTGTTCGTGCGGATTCGGGCTGGCCTGCCGGGCACGCCCCACCCCGCCTGCCTCCAGGTCGCTCCGGAACAGATTGTCGAGGTCGTGCAATACTGCCGGGCCATCGCCCAACAGCCCAAACGCACCCTCACGAATCACCAGCGTATGATCGAAGCCGTGGCATGGCAGCGGCTGGACACCGGGGGCAAACAGGCGGTTGCCGCAGCGGCTGCCCCGGGGGGCCCATCCCACAGCCAGACCGGCGCGCACACGGGCCAGCGGCTATAAGAACCTCTCAGCCGCCGGAACCGCCTGCCGGCTCGTGGCCTGGTTTTCCGTTCGCACTGGGCAAGCGGCCTTGGTTCCACCACACGGACAGGCGCGGCATGGCCGGGCCGGCCGAACCGTCCAGCCCGGCATTGAAACCCACAGCAAAGTCCAAATCGCCGTCGCCGTCGAAATCGGCCACTTCTATGGCCGGATGGTGGGGCAGGCCGCTTTCGAGCGTGTGTCGCACAAACCGGCCGGGGATCACCTGCTCGAGGCACACGACCGAAGCCAGCGGTGCAGCGCGCAACTCGACCGGTAGTACCTGGCGCGGCAGCCAGGCGGCGGCCAGAATATCCAGGTCGCCATCGCCATCCAAGTCGGCGGCCAAGGCCCGGTAGGCGCCGGGCAGATCGGCCAGCCGGTGCAAGGCGAATCGAAGCCCGCCCTGGTTTTCCAGCCACTGCACACCGTGTTGGGGGTGCGCGTAGAGGTTGTCGAAGGCGTCGCCGTTGGTGTACAGCACGTCGAGGTCGCCATCGCCATCCAGGTCCACCAGCTCGATACCGCTGGAACCGAAAGTCAGGTCCGGCGCCTGCCACAGCAACTGCCGCCGGAACTTGCCCGCGCCGAGATTCAGAAAAACATCGACGCACTCGCTTTCGTTGCTCACCAGCGCGACGAAATCGGGCCGGCCATCCTGGTCCAAGTCGCACACCGGCACGTGGATGCTGCCTGTGCGGGCATCGAGGCGCTGGCGGCTAAAGCGGGGCGCTTGCCCCGCCTGTTCCGCCGCGGGCCCGTTGCTGCCGCCTGTGTTTCGCAATAGCCAAATGCCGCCGGTCTGATAGTGGCCGAACTCGGCGACGATCAGATCGAGCCGGCCATCGCCATCGACATCGGCCGGGCGCACGTCGGCCACTCGCCCGAATCCCGACGCCAGGACCACAGGGGCGAAATCGTCCGAGCCTGCCACCGGCCGCAACCATACCACCCGGCCGCGATCATGGTCCACAGCGGCGAAACTTCCCAGGTCGGCCACCACCAGGCCGATCCGGCCGCTGTTGTCTAAATCGCACGGTTCCGCGCGACATGGGTGCTCCATCCGCGCCAGCACCCGTGGGCGCGGCGGCCTTGCCCGCAGGTCTAAAGCCGTAACGCTGCCGTCCCGCATGTCGCACACCACAAGCACCGGCGCGGAGTTCGCCTCCAGCCGGCACCAGCGCAAGCACGAGGTGGCAGCATCTACCGAGGCCTTGCGGTCCCAGTCCAGCGGCTCCGTGCGGAAACTTACCCGAAACGCCGCCTTGGCCTCCGCTGGCTGGGCGAAAACCAGGCGCTCTGGGGCCCGCGCCCGGTAATACGCCAGCGTCTGCCACACAGGCGGAGGGGTGAGGTCGTTCCGGCCGGAGCGCGCGTAATACTCGTATCCCAAGCGGACTTCCCGGTGCCAGCGGTCGCGAGGGAAGCTCTCGGGGCGGGGCAGCGCGTGGCAATCGCCGCAGAAAGCGGCGATTGAAGCCTCAGCAGCCGGGTCGATGACCTCACCCGGTGCAGCGCGGGACGCTGCCAGCCCCGGGACTGCGGTTGCGCGTCCCCGACCAGCGGCCACCCACCAAGCCAACGCGGCGATGGTCGCCAGCACACATCCGGCGGCGCCCCACGCCGCTGCCCGGTATCGAGGCATTCCTACGTTTTACGGAACCTGTCCGACCGACTCGCGGCCGGCCTTGCTCCCCAAGGCACCCCAGACGCCATACGGGCTGGGACCGGAATCGACTTCCGGAATCGTCGGGTTGCCGGCGTTGATGGTCTCGGAGACGAACCGCACCGAGCCGTCGGCCATCGATACATTCACGCCGCCGGGGTGGTTGCTGGTCGGCGTGAGCACCACATTGCGTTCATCCCAGGTGCTGTCGTTGCACGAGGGGCTGTTGGGCGGCAGCACGGTGTTGAACCGCGTGTACTGCACGATGCCGCTTGCCCATCGCCTGCCGGACCAGTTGGCCGGACTGTACGCCGAGGCGTACCGATTAGGCGCATTGGGGTCGAAGACCGCCAGGCACGGGGCCGGTGCCAACGCCGCCCCCGCCGACAAGCCAGTGACGTTTCGGGCGATCCCCTGCTTGATATCCCACACGTCGGCCCCGAACAGCCGCTCGGAAAGCATGATCGTGTTGCTCGTGCCGTCGAGGATGGCCTGGAATCCGATGGCCGAGTTCAACCCGAACAGCCCCCGGGGGTTTGCGCCGTCCCGGGCGCCAGACGCCGAACCGGTAATCACCCCGCGGAAAATCGCGTCGCCGACCGACACCCGGTAATTCGTCCGGCCAGCCTCGTTGGCCCCCTTGTTCGCAATCCCGCCGTCCGAGGGGCACATCAGCACGTTGATCTGCTGGCGCCAGGGCGGGTAACCCGGGGTGTTGGAGGCGGGCGTCGGACCCCAGGCAGGATACGCTGTCCCCGTTGCCGGGTCCACAAACGGCGAGCTGATCTGCTGGGCCAAGGCCTGCTGTTCATAGTACGGCAGCGTTAGCACCCATGTGGAAAGCCGCACCGTGTTGGTGGTGGTTCCGTTGCCCCCCCACATGATGCCGGTGCCGGTCTCGCCGGGCGGCAACACCTTGTGGACATCCGCATAGTTGTGGATGGCCAGCGACAGTTGCTTGAGATTGTTCGTGCACTGCGAGCGCCGGGCGGCTTCGCGGGCAGCCTGAACCGCGGGCAACAACAGTGCGATCAGGATGCCGATGATGGCGATCACCACCAGCAGCTCGACTAGGGTGAACCCCAGACACCTCCACCGCTTGAACATAGAAGACCTCCACGTAAGACAAGACAGAAAACGAAACACCCGACACACTGGCCCAGGTGCCAGCTCCCACCCTCAAGCCGAACCTATTATGCCCAAAACCGCTTTGCACGGCAAGCACCCGGCCAGAGCGTTTTTGACCTTTGCAGGTGGAATTCGGCTGTTCCTGCCATCTGGTGGTATTAGATACCACCGGCTAGCGGTTGCTGACGGCCAGTGGGATGTGCTAAACATGAGCCGTCCCGGCGCGGTGCCGGGCCAGCCCCTCGCTTTCCCAGAACAAAGGTGATGTCATGCGCATGCTGTCCGCCAGTTTGGTCGTGATCCTCGGCATGGGACTTGCCGGCTGCCAGTCGCGTCCCACCGATCCCAACCGGCCGAAGACCGTACCTGTCAGCGGCGTTGTAACGTACAAAGGGCAGCCCGTTGAAGGCGCTACCGTGACCTTCGTTTCCACTGCGGGCAAGCATGGGGCAGTAGGCACTACGGACGCGGCAGGCCAGTTCGCCTTGACGACCTTCGCGCCCAAGGACGGGGCTGTTCCGGGTACCTACCAGGTGGCCATCCAGAAGACGGTGCTCGAAGGTGCTCCGCCTGAGGGCGCAACCGGCAAGGGGGGCGAAGAACCTCCGGCCGGCACGCCCAAGGACCTGCTGCCGGCCAAGTACAAAGATGCATCCAAGTCGGGCTTGACCGTCGAGGTCAAGGAACCCGGCGTCAAGGACCTGAAGTTCGACCTGACCGATTAGGGGTCTGGTGGTGCTCTGCACCGCCGCGAATGCACGCGGATCCCGAGGCGGGTGTCCGCACGGGGTGGCCCTTTGGCCCCTGGTGGGCTGATCCCGGAGTACGTGTTGCGCTTGCCGGCGCGAGGGGGGAGCGTGGCATGAGAATCGCCATTACCGGTGCCAGCGGGCTGGTGGGATCGGCCTTGGCCGAATTGTGCGGAGCACAGGGCCACGAGGTGTCGCGTGCGGTCCGCTGGGCGGCCGATCGTGGCGCGGTGGCGTGGGCTCCGGAGGCGGGATTGCTCGAGCCGGGCCGATGGGAAGGCCATGACGCCGTGGTCCACCTGGCGGGCGAGAACATCGCCGCGCGGCGGTGGGATGCCCAGCAAAAGGCCCGCATCCGTACCAGCCGGGTGGAAGGCACCCGGCGGCTGAGCGAAGGGCTGGCCCGGCTGGAAAAGCCGCCCCGGGTGTTGGCGTGTGCCTCGGCCATTGGGTTTTACGGCGACCGCGGCGACGAAGTGCTCGACGAGTCCAGCCCGGCGGGGAGCGGATTCCTTCCCACCGTGTGCCAAGAGTGGGAGGCCGCCACCGAGCCCGCCCGCCAGGCCGGCATCCGGGTCGTTCACTTGCGGTTCGGCATCGTGCTCAGCCGGCACGGCGGGGCGCTGGCCCGGATGCTCTTGCCGTTTCGGCTGGGTTTGGGTGGCCCCATCGGCAGCGGCCGGCAGTGGATGAGCTGGATCGGTCTGGACGACGCGGTGGGGGCTATCGTGCATTTGCTGGATGCCGACGACGTGTCCGGGCCGGTCAATGTGGTCTCGCCCCAGCCGGTGACCAACCGCGATTTCGCCCGGACCCTGGCCCGGGTGTTACGCCGGCCTGCCTGGTTCTTCGTGCCGGCGCCCATGGCCCGGCTGGCGTTGGGCGAAATGGCCGACGCGCTCTTGTTGGCCAGCACCCGCGTGGTGCCCCGGGTGCTTGTCCAGGCGGGCTACCGGTTTGCACACACCGAACTAGAAGCGGCGCTGCGCCACCTGCTGGCCTAGACCGCTGGGGTATTGCACGCGGGTAGGTCGGGCAACCAGGCAGGGCGCACGGTTTTCGGTGCCACGGGTATCTTTGGGGCGGGCTGCGTGGCCGTTGGCTTGCGGCCGGCCGCCTGGCCGGTTCCTTGGGCGGGCCGCACCGGGGGCTTGCGCCCCGGCTCGGGGCTGACCGATTGCGGGCCGTTTGGCGCAGAGGTATTTTTGGGGTGACTTTCGTGACCGCTGCGCATTTGGATCACCAAGGAGACTGCATCATGCGATGGGCGTATGCCTTCGGAACGCTTTCGGTCCTCTGGGTTTGGATGGCTGCGGGCGTGGCTGCCGAGCCGGCGGCCGACCCTGTAACCGGCCTCTCGGCCGCGGAGGCCCGCGAAGGGTTTGTAAGCATCTTCGACGGCAAGTCGCTCAAGGGCTGGGTGGGCCTCAACGGCCGCACCGATAGCTACTACGTCAAGGATGGAATGCTCATCTGCAAGGACACGGGCAAGGACCACATCTTCACGGAAAAGGAGTACGCCAACTTCATCCTCCGCCTGGAGATCAAGCTGGATACCGGCTCGAACAATGGCGTCGGCGTGCGCGATGGCATCAGCCCCCAGCCGCACATCGAGGGCAACGAAATCCAGGTCCTCGACGATAGCTACTTCCCCTGCTGGAAGCACGGGCAAAAGCTGGAGCTGAAGCCCTACCAGTATCACGGCTCGCTGTACGGCGTGGTGCCGGCCAAGCGCGGGCATCTCAAGCCGCCGGGCCAGTGGAACGAAGAGGAAATCCTTTGCGACCGCCGCCATCTGCGCGTAACCCTCAACGGCACCGTGATCGTCGATTGCAACCTGGACGAGGTGCAGCCCATCGACGGCCACGAGCACCCGGGGCTGAAGTATGAAAAAGGCCGCATCGGCCTGCACGCCCACGGCAACTACGGGGCCGAGGTGTTCTTCCGCAACATCCGCATCAAGGAGCTATGATCCCATCGAAACCCGCGGGCTGGCCAGGGCAAATCGCAAGACCGGGCTTGCCACCGGCAGATACCCGCTGGTCTTGTGCAGCAGGGCCACGCCGCGTTTGACAAAGGCAGCCACTCTTGCTGCCAGCGACGAAAACTGTTGCTGCCAGCGACGAAAAACGGAGGGAGCGAACATGGGTGCCGCGATGCTTGTTATGGTTGCGCTGGGCGCGATGGCGGAAAAACCCCACGGCGCGGCGCTACCCAACATCTTGTGGATTACGTGCGAGGACACAGGTCCCCAGTTGGGCTGCTATGGCGATACGTATGCCCACACGCCGCATCTGGACCGCCTGGCCGCCCGCGGAATGCGGTATTTGAATGCCTGGTCCAATGCTCCGGTATGTGCCCCGGCCCGGACGGCGATCATCATGGGCGTGTATCCGCCCAGCCTGGGGGCCGAACACATGCGGAGCCTGGTGGCATTGCCCGCGCACATGCGGATGTACCCGCAATTTCTGCGGCAGAAGGGCTATTACTGCACCAACAACAGCAAAGAGGATTACAACGTCGAGAAGCCGGGCCAGGTGTGGGACGAATCGTCGCCGCGGGCACACTGGCGGAACCGCCGACCGGGCCAGGCCTTCTTCGCCATCTTCAACCTCACGATGACGCACGAGAGCCAGATCCGCACCCGGCCCCACACGTTTCAGCACGACCCGGCCAAGGTGCGGGTACCGGCGTATCACCCCGATACCCCCGAGGTGCGGCAGGATTGGGCCCAGTATTACGACCGCATTACCGAGATGGATACCCAGGCGGGCAAGCTGCTGGCGGAACTCGAACAGGCCGGCCTGGCCGAAGACACGATCGTGTTCTTCTATGGCGACCACGGTTCGGGCATGCCGCGGAGCAAGCGCTGGCCCTACGATTCCGGCCTGCATGTCCCCTTGATCCTGTACGTTCCCGACCGGTGGAAGCACTTGGCGCCCAAGGAGTACGCGCCGGGCGGCACGTCGCCGCGCATGGTGGGCTTCGTGGACCTGGCGCCCACGTTGTTGAGCCTGGCCGGCATCCAGCCGCCCGAGTGGATGCAAGGTCATGCCTTTGCCGGCCTGTACCAGACGCCGCCGCCGCAGTATGCGTATGGCTGCCGCGGGCGCATGGACGAGCGGATCGACCTGGTCCGCTCGGTCCGGGACGAGCGCTACGTGTACATCCGCAACTACATGCCGCACCTCATCTATGGGCAGCACGTCAGCTACATGTTCCAGACGCCCACCACGCGGGTATGGCAGCAGCTTTACCAGCAAGGGAAGCTGACCCCGGCCCAGCGGGCGTTCTGGGAGCCCAAACCCCCGGAAGAGCTGTACGACCTATCGACAGACCGCGACGAGGTGCACAACCTGGCCCATTCGCCCCAGCACCAGGCGGTACTTGGGCGGATGCGGCAGGCCCTGCGCGAACATATCCTCCAGGTCCGCGACGTGGGGCTGCTGCCCGAGGCCGAAATGCACCGCCGGTCGGTGGGGAGTTCGATTTACGAGTTCGGCCACGACCTGAAGCGCTATCCTCTTGAAGGAATCCTGGCCATGGCCGAACTGGCCGCCGGCCGCGCTCCCCAAGCCATCCCCCAACTCCGCCAGGGGCTCAAGGCCGGCGATAGCGGCGTGCGCTACTGGGCAGCCACGGGGCTATTGATCCGCGGCCAGGGTGCGGTCAACCAGACCCGCGAAGACTTGCTCCGGGCTTTGAGCGACGAGTCGCCCAGCGTGCGGATCGCCGCGGCCTGGGCCCTAGGACAATACGGAAACGCCTCGGACGCCGCGGCCGCCGTGAAGGTGCTGGGCCAACTGGCACCGCCCCGCCAGAACGGCGCCTACACCTCCATCTTCGCCCTGAATGCCATCGATGCCCTGGGCACCAAAGCCGCCTCGCTCCGCACGCTGCTTGGCAGCATGCCTACCCAAGACCCGCGGGCGCCGGCCCGGGCCAACGGTTACGTGGACCGGCTGCTCGAAAAGATCGCAGGCCGAAAAGCCCCCAGCGATTCTCCCAAGCCCAAAACCAAGCGGGCCAAGGCCAAGCGGTAGGGGGCGTGCTTTGCACGCACGCGCTTCGAGTATGGACTCAACGACGCGCCGCCGTAGGGGGCGTGCTTGCACGCACAGCAGCGCATGAGCCGGCGGCACCAGCCGCCGGTGGACCTAAAGCGCCATCACCGGCAGCTTACGCTGCCGGCTCTTGCTTGCGCTGCACGGGCGCTCGACTCACGGCCCGCCGCGGCCGTTTGGTCATTGGTGCTTGGTCATTGGTGCTTGGTCATTGGCACTTGGTCATTGGTCATTCGTCATTTGTCTTTCCTCATTCGTCCTTTGCCCCCCCACCTCGCCTCATCGGCGGGCTATGCCGGATACGGCAGCCGATCCAGCCCGTGGCGCTTGGCGTCGCGGGTCATGATGTCGGTCAGCGCGGCCCGAACGTCATCGCCAAGCGGTTTGGGCTGGTGATGTTCGAGCAGTTCCTGGACACGGCGGCGTGCCCGCTCGAGCACCGTCTGCCTGCCCGCACCCTCCCATGCCCGGCGGGGCTGGCGGTCGATGACCGCGGTGGGATGGCTGGCCTCCTGGCGAAGCCAGCGGAGCGTGGTGGGCGACGTGAGAAACGGCTCCCCTTCGCCCAACCCGGCGAACAGATCCTCGGCCAGCGGCTCCGTGCGCGCCTCAACGCCTTGCACCAGGCGCTGGGCCATGCCGCAGATTTCGTCGTCGATCACCAGTTTTTCCAGGCTCTGGCAGCTCTCGAACTCCAACATGCCCGCGCCCGAGACGACATTCACCCCCGCAAGCGCCGCCACCACCGCGCCTAGGCTCGACTCGAGCCCCGCTTGGGCGTCCACCACTTTGGCGTCGCTTTGGCCCAGGTAGCCGTGGGTGGGCAGGCCCAGGTGCCGGCCGATCTGGGCATACGCGGCCACCAACAGCGCCGTCTCCGGGGCGCCCATCGCCGTGGTGCCGTGGCGCATGTCGAAAAGTGCCGGCGAGCCGCCATAGATGATCGGGCTGCCCGGCCCCCCCAGTTGATGCAGCACCACCCCGCTTAGGTTCTCCGCGGTATGCTGCACCAAGGCCCCGGCCAGCGTCATCGGCGCCGTGGCTCCCAAAAGCGGCATGGAGACCAGTTCCGCAGGCAGGCCCGAGCGGGCACAATCCAACAGGCTCTGGGCCGTCAGCCGGCTCCACTTCAAAGGCGGCGAGGGGCAGGCATCGAAGATGGCCATGGGGCGCTGGCGCATCCGCTGTTGGTCGCCGGCCACGCAGGCCAGCATCTCCTGCATCACCGCAAAACCCTCGACCGTAAACGTCCCGGTCACGACGGGCTTCGACGAGTGCAAAAGCACCAGGAACAGCCGGTAGCGGTCGGCAATGCTTTCAGGCACATCGGAAGGCACAAGCGCCGTGCTCTGCGCAGCCAGATGGGGCAAGGCGTCGGCCAGCCGGGCAAACGCCACCAGATCGGCGGTCACCGGCAAGCGCGCCTGGCCGGTCTGCCCATCCAATATCCGCACCGCTGCCGAACCGGGGTCGAAGTACACGTTCAGCCCCTGCAACTGCAACGCCGGTTCCCCGTCGCGCGAGAACACCTCGAGCGCCGAAGGGGCTGACCGCACACACCGCCACACCAGGTCCTCGGGGATGTACACCCGCTGGCTGGCCCGATCCAGCCGCGCACCCCCCTCGGCAAATACCTCTTGGGCCTCGGGGCTCTCGACCCACACCCCGACTTTCCAAAGGACTTGGAGTGCCTCGGCCACGATCCGCTCGACCATCGGCGGGCTCAAGACCTCCAACGCAGGACGCCGCAAACACGCCGCGGCCGCACTCGGGCTCTTGGGGCTTGTCATCGCAACCTCTTTCCGTAATCAGTCGTCATCGGTTCAACCGGCCAAGCTCTAGTAGCCGACCAGCACCGGCCAGCGCTTTTCCGCCTGGCGGAAGGTGATCAACATGGCCAGATAAGTGACGGCCAAGAGTACAAGTAGGTGGGCGAAATCCGCAAGCCAAATCCGTGCAGCAAACCCCTCGACCTCCGGCTGCATGAGTGCCAGAAGCGCGGGGCGCGTGTACACCGCCATCGACAACACGTCCACTACCAGGGCGAGGCGGGGCAAACGATCGGGTTCGGCCGGCCTGCCAGAGGCGCCTCTCGGCGGGCGAGCTTCCTGGGCCGGATAGCGGAGGGTGACGATCAGGGGCCGGAACGGCCGGGCGTCGGTCTGCTCCCGGTTCGATACGCCGGTGGCCAGGCCGCTGAAAAGGATTTGCGGCAGGATGAGGATCGGAAGCCAAACCACGGCCGCCTCTTCGCTCCGCACCACGCTCGAGATCAAAAGGGCCAAACCCAGGCCGCACAAATAGACCAGGCCCAAACACCCTAGCCAGCCAGGCACGCTATAACCGTACATTTCGTTAGTCAAATGCTCCGGCAAAATGCGTGCGCAGAGCGGGCGCAGCAAGAGGAGGAAGGCGACAAGCTGCCCGGCCCCTACCAGGGCGAAAACCGCCCACTTGGCGCCGAGATACGCCTCCGGCGACAGGCCTGCCAGGCGGTCCCGGATGTAATGGCGGCGGTCCCGAACGAAATCGCGGATCGAGTTGTTCATCCCCAGCCAGCACGCCACCACCAGGGAAAAGAAAAACAGGCTGGTCAGTTTGCCCGGGCTGAATTGAATCAAGCTGACCATGGCCGCCAGCACCAGGGGCTGGAGGCAGATCATCCATCGCAGCCAGCGGTCTCGCCACAAGAGCGCTGCCGAGGTCCGGAATACCACACCGAATTGCGTGAGAAAACCGGCTTCCACCGCCGGGCGGGTCAGAATTATTCGAGAAACTAACCTTTCCTTTAAA